>CAYQOD010000026.1:0-13354 GCA_964419065.1 uncultured Thermodesulfobacteriota bacterium
TATCGACGCCACCCTCGTCTACCAGGGATATGGGAGGGGGATGGATATCGGACTGATCGAGGATATAAATCGTCGGGCCACGGACGGCCTCATGCCCGATCTCACCATCCTGCTTGACTGTCCCGTGGAGGTGGGCATGGCACGGGCCCGGGGAGAGGACAGGTTTGAGCGGGAGGGATATCAGTTTCACCAGCGGGTACGGGAGGGATATCTGCGGATCGCCCAACAGGAGCCCCACCGGGTAAAGGTCGTCTCCGGAGAGGGCGAGGTGGGAGTGATTCAGGAGGAGATTCGAGAGATCATCCTTCCCCTTTTAGATCGGAGGTGACAGTGGCCTTTGAGGCCGTGGTGGGGCACCAGAGACCCCTCCAGATCCTCAGGAGAGAGATCACGGCGGGAAGGGTATATCACGCCTATCTCTTTATCGGGATGGAGGGGATCGGAAAGAGATTGGTAGCCTTGAACGTGGCCAAGGCCTTAAACTGCCTCAGTCAAGGAGGCGAGGCCTGCGACCGCTGCCCTTCATGCCAGCGGATGGACAAGGGGAGCCACCCGGATCTCATCTTGATCGCCCCCAGGGGAGAGGTCGTCAAGATAGAACAGATCAGGGAGCTTCAGCGGATTATCGCCTTTAAACCCTATGAAGCCCGCTGGCGGGTGATCATCATAGATGGGGCAGAGCGGATGACGAGAGAGGCGGCCAACGCCTTTTTAAAGACACTGGAGGAACCTCCTCCATGGACGACGATCATCCTCCTGGCCACCACTGTTGAGACCTTACCCCCCACCGTGCTTTCTCGCTGTCAGAGGATACGGTTCACCCCTCTGCGCCACGAGGAGGTAAGAAGGGTATTGGCTCATCACCTCCCTGAGGAAGAGGCTTCTCTACTCACCCCTCTGGCCGGGGGGAGCCCGGGGAGGATGTTACGGATGGATCGGGAAGAGATCGGTAAGGCCATGGAAGCGTTCAAGATTGCCCTCTCTCCCTCTCTCGCAAGGAAGGTGCAGGTGGCTCAAGAGCTTGCCCAAGGGGAGGGGAGGGGAGGTATTTTCTTAGAGATCCTAGGAGGTTGGCTCAGGGACCTTATCGTATATCGGGAGACACGGGAGGAAGGGGTCTTGTTCAATCGTGATCTCATTCAAGAGGTAAGGGAGCGTGCCCCCTGCCTGAAGACGGAGGAGCTCCTCCGAGATTTTTGGGCCCTTCTTCGCATCCAGAGGGGGATAGAGGCCCATGGTAACCTCCAACTGTCTCTTGAATCTGCCCTTGTGGGACTGAGAGGAGTGTGAAGCGATGAAACTGGTCGGGGTGAAGTTCGGTAAGAGTGAGCGGGTGGGATACTTTAGCCCCAGCGATCTCGAGCTGCGAAAGGGAGACCTCGTGGTGATCGATACCGAGCGAGGTCCTGCCCTGGGTGCGGTCGTCACGCTCTCCGAAAAGGAGCAGCTGAAACTCTTTAAGCGTTCCGTGCACGAGGTGATCAGAAAGGCCACGAACGAAGATGTGGAGGCGAGCGATGAGCTGCGGAAAAAAGAGAGGGAGGCCCTTAAACTGTGCCTGCGCTTGATAGGAGAGTTGACACTCCCGATGAAGTTAGTGGAGGTGGAATATCTCCTCAATGGATCAAAGGTCATTTTCTATTTCACGGCCGAGCAGCGGGTTGATTTCCGCGAACTGGTGCGCAGACTTGCCGCCCAGTTGAAGATAAGGATCGAGATGCGACAGATAGGTGTTCGGGATGAGGCCAAGATAGTCGGAGGAATGGGCTACTGCGGTCGGAACCTCTGTTGCACCACCTTCATGCAGGATTTTGAGTTGGTTTCTATCAAGATGGCCAAGGAACAAAACCTCCCCCTGAACCCGGTCAAGATCTCTGGACTGTGTGGCAGGTTGATGTGTTGCCTCGCCTTTGAGGTCGATGCCTATCAAGAGCTGAAGAGGAATCTTCCCAAGGTCGGAAAGAGGATCACCACCAAGTATGGGGAGGGCAAGGTGATCAGGCAGAACCTGCTCCTGCAGACCGTCACGTTGGAACTGAGCAGTGGGGGGATCATCACCGTCAAGGCCGACGAGCTGGAAAAGTAAACTATCGCCTAAAGGTGATAGTTTAAGGGGTCAAGGATGCAAGAATTCGAGGGTTCGAGTGAAAATAAGTCTAACATGTTTGTAGTACCCTTGACCCCTAGAATCCTAGAACCCTTGAACCCTTTTGGGACTAAGATTTCACTAAAGGCGAGAGTTTTACTCTTGGAATAGTACCATAAAAAAGGCAGAGGGCATGAAGCAGAGCTTCTATGTTACCACCCCCATCTACTATGTGAACGACGTGCCCCATATCGGCCATGCTTATACCACCATCGCCGCCGATGCCCTGGCCAGGTATAGGCGTCTGGCCGACTACGACTGCTTCTTCCTCACCGGGACCGATGAACATGGCCAGAAGGTGGAGAAGGCCGCTCAGCAAGCCGGCCAAACCCCTATCGAACTGGCCGATCATGTCGTGGAACGATTTAAGGGGCTATGGACCACACTGCACATCTCCCATAATGACTTTATCCGAACGACACAGGAGCGGCATCGAAAGGCAGTGGCCGCCCTCTATCAACGGGTCTGGGAGCGGGGGGATATCTACCTGGGGGACTATGAGGACTGGTACTGCACCCCCTGTGAGACCTTTTGGACCGAGACCCAGCTAGCCGACGGGAACAGGTGCCCTGATTGCGGAAGGCCCACCGAGCGGCTGAAGGAGAAGAGCTACTTCTTCCGGATGTCCCGATATCAGGATACCCTCCTGCGGCACCTGGAGGAACACCCTGATTTTATCCAGCCATCGACCCGCTATAACGAGATCATGAGCTTTGTCAAGGGGGGGCTCAAAGACCTGAGTATCAGCAGGACCACCTTTCAGTGGGGGATACCGGTCCCCAATGACCAGGATCACGTCATCTACGTCTGGTTCGATGCCCTCACTAATTACATCACCGCTGTCGGGTACCCCGGAGACGAGGAGCGATTTCAGCGGTATTGGCCCGCTGATTGCCATATCATCGGCAAGGACATCCTGCGGTTCCACGCCGTCTATTGGCCTACCTTCCTCATGTCCGCTGGCATCCAACTCCCTAAGAAGGTCTTCGCCCATGGGTGGTGGACGGTGGAAGGGCAGAAGATGTCCAAGTCCCTCGGCAACGTAGTGGACCCAAATCAGCTGGTGAAGGAGTATGGGGTGGACCCCATTCGCTATTTCCTTTTGCGGGAGGTACCCTTCGGGTCAGATGGGGACTTCTCCCGCTCTGCCCTCATCCACCGCATCAATGGAGATCTGGCCAATGACCTGGGCAACCTGGTCAGCCGTGTCCTGGCCATGGTGAATAGGTACTGCAAGGGCTTTGCCCCTCCCCCCCGGCAAGGATCAGCGGGAGAGGGGCAGCTCCGGGCCCAGATAGAAGACACCTTTACACAGGTAGCGCTTGCCATGGACCAGCTGGTCTTTCACCGGGCCCTGGGGGTCATCTGGGATCTGGTCAATGCCCTCAATAAATACCTGGATGAGACCTCCCCTTGGAATCTGGCCAAGCAAGAGGGAAAAAGGGGAGAACTCGAAGGCATCCTCCATAACTCCCTCGTGGTCCTCCGGGTGGTAGCGGTCTTACTCTTCCCCTTCGTCCCCTCTACCGCCCAGAGGATGTGGGAGATGCTGGGTTTGTCCGGCACGGTAGCGGAGCAGAGGGTTGAGGAGGCACGTACCTGGGGCGACTTCCCTGAGGGACTGCAGATCACCAATCCCAGCCCCCTCTTCCCCAGGATCGAGGCGTAGAGGTAAGGGTGTCACCGGGACGAAAGCGAGGGATAGACTTCAACATAAGGCCCGCGCTGAAGGAGGTCCTTCGGGGGTTGAACCTGGATGTCAGGATGAGGGGGTATGCCGTCTGGGGGGTCTGGAACAAGGTGGTGGGGGATACGATAGCCCACCAGGCCCAGCCGGCCTTTGTTCGCGGTGGTATCCTCTTTGTGAAGTGCTCCTCGCCGGCGTGGATGCAGCAACTCCAGTTTATGAAGGGCACTATTCGTGAGGAACTCAACCGACTCCTGGGAAAAGAGGTGATTAAGGAGATCAGGTTCCAGATCGGAACGGTATCACGCCCCACGCAAGGCGAACCACCCGTCGAGGATCAGGAGGTTGTGTTGGATGCGTCTGAGCGGGAACGGATAGATGAGGCGCTGCATCCCCTCCAGGACCCTGAAATGAGGGAGATAGCCCGGCGGATCATGATAAAAGAAGCATTAGCAAAAAAGACCCTGCGCCACTGAATGCCCCTCTTACTTCTTATAGTCGTATCGGCATACTCTCACCAAGTTGATTTTTAAAGGCTTTTTTCTTCTTCCCATTCATAACATGTGCTATAATATAACTATGTTGCGTGCAAACAGGAATTTCGTATATTAATTGTTATACTCCATTTTAAAATTTACATAGGGAGAAAAAATGTCAAGTCGACTGACAGAAATTTTTGAGGATAAAGATCTTGTAAAAAGGATTGGATCTCGATTACCTTACCTTTTTCAAATTGCAGAATTAGAAAGTTCAAGAGCTGGAAAGATTGGAATGGAAGTTGGATCTTTACGGGAAAGAGTAATTGTTGCGCTACTGCTTTATAAATTCGGAGAAAAGAATGTAGAAACTGAAATCCCCATTACTGAACCAGAGGTTGATGTGAGATTGTTCGGTCAAAATATTTCAATCAAAACAATAACTGGCAAAGGTTTTTCAGGCGTAAAATTGATATGGACAGTCGATGCTCAAAAGGCAAAAATTTCGTAAAAAATACTATCCTCACTATGATGTTCTCCTTGTTCAAACAGACTAGAATGATGTTGGTGGATTTTTATATATTTTCTTTAATGTCCAAAAGAAGCTTTTTGATAAAATAGAGAAACAAAATTATATTAAATCCTCCGTGAGGATTATTAGTTCAAGAGGAGTTAAATAAATGAGTAAAAATGAAGAAGAAAGTATTAAAAGATGTCACAATTGTAATGAACAGTTGGATCGCATTTGGTTTACGGCACAAATGACTGAGGAGTGGACATGGAATGGATGGTGTTGGGAGTGCACGGCAAAACATAGCCTCATCACAGACTCAGATCAACCTGTGCTTTGTTCACACTGTGAGGCAGTGGTTGGCACAGGTCGTGACTTTGGCTTTGAGATTGGCTATAAATAAAGTAAATATTTGAGAAAATAAAATGCCAAACCTAATTCAAAACAAAAGCAATATCAATTATAGCTATGCGACAATTAAAATAACGCAAAGTCGAATAGATAAAGGTTTGATAGCTATTCCAGTAAGCCTAACTAAATGGTTTCCCGATAAAAATGACACTATTCAAGTTTATTTGAGTGATTCGCCTGTTTCTCAGATCAAGCATTACTCTTCATATCGTAGTAGCACTCGGGAATGTAGAATCGGAGGCATGAAAGATTGGCTCCGGGAAAATAACATCAAGAGTGAAGAAGAGATAGTCATTCAGTTCATAGATAAAGAACGTTTCATTTATAGGCTCATCCCAGAACGAAACTTTATACTAAAGACTAAAGAACTACAGTATAAGTTTGACGCTTCCGAAAATGAACAAGAGGCTTCAGAAAAAATAATAAATCTCACTGAATGGACACATTTGGACAGAAATAAGGTCGCGCTTAATGAATACCATCGACTAATCGATACTTCAGTATCTGAAGATAGGCAATATATTAAAAAAGATGCAAGCCGAGCACGAGAAAGTACGCCTGCTAATCTAAGAACTTTATTGGAGGAGATTTACAAAGGTCATTGTCAATTATGTGATTTCTGGTTTCTTAAAAGAGACAAAAGACCATACTTCGAAATTCACCATCTTAATCCTCTGAAAGGTCACCACCCTAAAAACCTGGTTGCGGTATGTGGAAACTGCCATGACCAATTTGAATATGCCGAGGTGAAAGAGAACTTTGATGATGATGGTTGGCTTGTCAGAGTTTCTTTTAACAAAAATATATATTCAGTAAAACAGGCTGCGTTAATTATCAAGAGAGAAGTTTTCTTAAAGGAACTTTTCATTTAATTGTTACGTCACCTCCTTATAATGTAGGAAAAGATTACGATGAGGATTTTACCCTTACAGAATATTTGGAATTTTTAAAGAGAGTATGGAAGGAGGTTCATAGAGTGCTTGTCCCCGGGGGAAGGGCATGCATTAATATTGCTAATTTAGGAAGGAAACCTTATATCCCTCTTCATGCTTTTATAGTGAAAGATATGCTTGATTTGGGATTTCTCATGAGGGGAGAAATTATATGGAACAAGGCATCAAGTTCAAGCCCTTCCACTGCATGGGGAAGTTGGCTTTCAGCCGCTAATCCTACTCTGCGTGATATTCATGAATATATTTTAGTTTTCTCAAAAGGTACGTTTAGCAGAAAAAATATCAAAAAGAGAAAAAACACGATTTCCAGAGATGAATTTCTTGAATTAACCAAAAGCGTCTGGACATTTCCTGCAGAGTCTGCTCGAAAAATAGGACATCCTGCCCCTTTCCCTATAGAATTACCTTATAGGTTGATTCAACTGTATACTTATAAGGAAGAAGTAGTTCTTGATCCATTCGTTGGAAGCGGACAAGCGGCAATAGCAGCAATAAAAACAAAACGCCATTATGAAGGTTATGATATAGATGCTGAATACGTGAAATTGGCAGAAAGAAGAATTACCGAATTCTCAATAAAATTTAACTCACCAAAGCTGTTTGATTTCACCTAAGTAAATGGGTGTTCATGAAATTTAGTATAACCTCTCACTCCACCTGACCGGTTCCTGCTTCGCTCAACCGGCAGGTGAGTTCGATCGTTCTATAAATTAACAGAGCTCAAGGGGACGCAGTTAAATTCTTTAAATATTTTATCATACCCTCTTTCCATCCCCTCTGTCATTAAGAACCTTCAAAAGGTGATCCCCTAACAGCTTCCCGGGGACAGCTTCCCGGGGACGTTGTTCAAAATTATCAAAACTCAGTCTGGCTGTAAAAAGTGAAAAATTTGAACGACGTTTCATTTATTGTACGCACTTATTTTGCTGGACAACCAATAGGGCCCACATCCTTTACTTTGTAAATCCTGGCATTCTTTTTCCCCTCAACGTAACTTTCTACTACAAGATTCTTGGCCTCCTCGATGCAGACCCTTTGCATCTCGCCGGGCTTTGATTCCGTAAAGGGGCAAACGGTGAAGTCGCCATAAATATTATTTCCAAATCTCAAATGTTCCACGAGTGCCTGAGGAATAATCTCATCTTCAGAAGGAATGACCCCTAAAATTCTTTTGGTATTTATGATCCAAATGCGCAGACTAGGTGTACCATTAGATGGCGAAAGCCTACCATGTATCGTAAAACAAGCGCCCACAAGCTTAGGATTGCATTTGCAGCCGTCACTGCGTTTGATTTCTCCCGAAAGGGCAGAACAACATAATAGTGAGCACATGATGATCAACACTACAGTCCTTATCATGACCATAGGTCACCTAACTTTTGCGTTTAATTCCCTCCCGCCCCTTGCTGATGGCCTCTTGGTAGACCTCTTTTAACGGGACCTTCTTCTCTTCCGCTACCTGGCGGCAGATCTCGTACTCCGGCATCAGATTGATGATCTTGCCTTCGTGATCGAAGGCCACCTTGATCCTGATGGGACCGTACCTCGTCTTCACCTCCCGTTCCTCTCTGGGGAGGATCATCCTCTCGACGCGGTACATCCGTACCCCGAGAGCGGTCGATTCCCTCAGTATGAGGTCTACTAATTTCTCCCGGTGGGACTCGGGTGAGAGGACCCTAATGGTGAACCCGGGACGCCCCTTTTTCATCTGGATGGGGATGTGATGGGCGTCCAGGGCGCCCTCGCGCAAGAGGAGTTGGTTGAGGTAGGGGAGGAGTTCAGGGGTCATGTCGTCGACGTCCGTCTCCAGGACCCAAACAGCTCCCTGCGTCTTTTCGTCTTTCACCCCCTGGATGATCCGCAGGAGATTGGGAGCTTCTTTTGGGTCCCTTGTTCCCGCCCCGTACCCCACGCCGGTGACCAGCATCTCCGGCAGGGAGCCGAACCCGGCCGCCAGCGAGGTCACGATAGCAGCCCCGGTCGGCGTGACGGTCTCTCCCTCTATCGGTGAGGGCGTCACCGGAATCCCCTGGAGCAACGCAAGGGTGGCAGGGGCAGGCAACGGCAGGCGGCCGTGCCCCCCTTCGATCCATCCCCTGTTCAGGGGGAGGGGGGAGGAACGAATCTCATCCCACGAGAAATGAGCGGCCCCTAAGGCGGCCCCGACCGCATCGACGATGGTGTCGACGCCCCCGATCTCATGGAAGTGGACCTCCTCAACGTCCATCCCGTGGATGTCGGCCTCCACCCGGGCCAGACCCCCCAGGATCTTTAGGGTGAGGTCCTTGACCTCCTCCGGCAGGGCGCTACCCCTGACCATATCCCTCATCTCTTTATAGTTCTTAAAGGTGGCCTTTTCGTCGCTCACCACCTCCACATGCGTCCCCCCCAATCCCCCTCGCTGAACCTTCCGTATCTTCAACGCTACCCCCTTTAATCCCAGCATCCGCCAGCCTTCATCGAGGACCTCTGGGGGGAGTCCGAGGTCCAGGAGCGCTCCCACGACCATATCGCCGCTGATCCCGGCGAAGCAGTCAAAATAGGCGATCCGCATCTCTGCCATGGGGATACGTTATCACAGAGGTTTCACCCCTGTCTATAGGGTAGGGATCTATTAAATATTAGTTTTTACGGTTGAGATGAAAATTTTCCCTGTTCGTTTTCTCGCCAAAGAGAAATAATGAATCACAGCAGGATAGGGCATTAAAGGGCTATTACAGGGTTTCCTCCTCAATTTTAAAGATGACCTTTGCCAGAGGGTCGGGACACTGCCATTCTTCCAGGACATCCAAGAGACCCTCACCCTCCTTGTTTTGTATGATTGCTCCCGTAATAGGCTGCAAGATACTGCCCAGGGCAAAAATACATACACTCTGTCCAGGAGGAATCTCTAACTTCGCATTCCTTATGTAAAAGGTTGTGCCCGCTTTTGAACGGCTACAATTACCTTCAGCTTTCACACACGTTATCTTCAGGTCTCTAAACGCCATGTACGCCCCCTTTCATGTTACTATGTGGTTAACTTAAAATTACACCGAATTATCCTCCTCCCCTGCTTGCCTGTCAACCCGAAACACGTTTCAGTTGCCGCTACATCCCCTCCTTCGCCAGTTAGCACTACAGCGTTTCGAGATCCCCGTTCAGAGGGCGTTTCTCATGCCGCTAGGTCCTTGACTTCCCCCGGGGCATGTGTTAGCACTCGGTACAGAAATCATCAGGGGGTGCCTATGGCCCTGTACCGGTTTGGGGAGCGACAGCCGAAGGTGGACACGGGGGCATACGTGAGCGACTCGGCGAGGGTGATTGGGGATGTCGTCATCGGGGAGGACTGCTACATCGGTCATGGGGTCACCCTGCGGGGGGACTATGGGAGTATCAGGATCGGCCCCGGCACGGCCGTTGAGGAGAACGCCGTCGTACACATCAGGCCGGACGGCCTCAGCACGATAGGGGAACGGGTGACCGTAGGCCACGGCGCGGTGGTCCACGGTAACGTGATCGCTGACTACGCCGTCATCGGGATGGGAGCGGTTATCTGCTTCGATGTCGAGATCGGTGAGTGGTCTATTGTGGGGGAGGGATGCGTCGTGCCCAATGGGCAGCGGATACCGCCCGGAAAGATGGTGGTAGGGGTGCCAGCCAAGATCCTCGGTGATGTTCGGCAGGAGCACCGGGAGTTTTGGACCTACGCCAAACAGCTCTATGTCGACCTGGCGAGGAGGTACCCCCATGAATTGGAGAGAATAGGATAGAGAGGGGATGGGCGATGATCATCAGAAACATAGATGATCCTGAAGTGCGTGCGACGACCTATAGGGCCCACGGCGGGGCTACGGCTAGGATGGTCATGACCAGTCACTTCCTCAAAGGGATAGAGTTTTTCGCCTATGCCATGCTCCCCCCGGGGAATGTGATCGAGGAGCACGTGGACCCCGTAGAGGAGATCTACTTTATCCTGAAGGGGAAGGGGATCATGCAGGTGGCGGAAGATAGGAGGGAGGTCAAAGAGAGAGATGCGATCTGGATTCCTGCTGGGGCCCCCCATGCCCTCGAAAACCACACCAAGGCAGAGACCGAAATCATGGTGATCGCCGCCTATCCAAGGGGATGAGAGAGATATAAAACCCATTGCGAGTAAAAATATCAAACTGCAATTGATATTTACTGCCATCTATATTTTCACTTGCATTTCTTCTAATTCTATTGTATTCTTATTTCATCTATTTAAACACCTTGGTTTTTGGAGGTAAGCAATGTCTAAAACCGTGACATTAAGATTGAATGATAAGATTTACGAATTATTCCGTAATCTTGCAGAGAGCGAAAATAGACCTCTCTCTAACTTCATAGAAACTTCTGTTCTTCGATTCATAGAGAACAATCAATTTGTTGATGAATATGAGATGGCAGAAATACAAGGCAATCAATATTTAAACAGGAGTTTGAAACGTGCCCTCAATGATGTAAAAGCGCAAAAGGGACGTTTCGTTGAATAAATATCGGGTTTTTGAAACGGATGAGTTCTTGAAGAGCGTTGAAAAACTCGATCCTCCTAACAGATCCATTATTACAAAAAAGCTCGCTTCTTATATTTACCCTCAGTTGAAATCGGAGCCATTTTTCGGGAGAAATATCAAGAAACTCAAAGGATATGTCCCTGATACCTGGCGATATCGCATTGGAAAATTCAGGATATTCTATACCGTGGATCAGGAAGAAAGAATTATATACATCCTTACTATTGATCACCGTAAGGATGTATATCGATAGTGAGTAATCGATCGCCAGGCCACGGCGAACGTTAGAATATAGTTAACGTAGAATTTAGTAGTGGCGCACTTTTATCATAACCCCTGTCCAACGTTTTATGAGCCAGAATGTCTTGTGCCCCTATATCTTTGCTCTAGGCGAGATCAAGCCGTGATTCCCCTGTACTCAATTTGCAATCGCCTACAACCTATGCCCTTGGATTTGCTCTAATCTTCATCCACGATCTCTCGCCATGGAAACGCAGGCGGATGACTATGGGGCCAATCACGGCTGAAGGTGTAGTAAACTCGACATTGTGGAGACGCACAACCTGGGCGCCAATCAAGTTCTAATAGAGCCCTCACCTTGCATTCGTTCTCAGTATCTGTCTCGAATGAAGCCACACTTTGAGGAACGGTGTCTGTAGTGCGGCGAAGTGTTGCGAAACATTGCATCTTGTCGCGGTCTTCTGTAGTCTGTGAACCCTTAACAAATGCTTGCAACGTTTCAAAGCAGGAGTGATCATACGTCATATAGCAGTACCGTATCACTGCGTCTGGATCAGACCATTTGATGAGTCCACCAAGGAGGTCCGCTAGGTGGACCTCAGGGAGCATTCGGGCAGATTCACTAAAGGGTGCCGTGCTTGCACCGAAAAACCGCGCGCAGTGCTTACGGGTCGTTATTTGATACCCCAGTGCACAGGGATCCCAATCGCCTCCTTTGTCCTCCTCTTTGACCTTCACCTCAGGGCAATCGTCCCAGTCCTCGTCAGTTTGGATGAGAATCAGGGTTTCAGTCGACGTACATATCTCTGGATTCTTCAATAAGAACTCATCAGCAAAGGTCACGTCGTACAAGGTTACCTCATAGGGATGTTTCCCGAAGACACCCTCTTTAAACGTAAATATATACCGGTTGCCCGAGATCTTCAGAGATTGGAAGTCGGGGAGCCGGATGCGGAATGTTTGGCCGTTGGGGGCTATGGACGCGGTGATCAGGCCAATCCATAGGTACCGTACCGCCTTTGAGTGCTTGTTCGTAGTCGGATTTACGACATCGTATGTTAGTTGGTATAAACTCTCTGCAGAAAACGCAGATGATGAAGCGAGTACGCTTATTATGAGGAGAAGAGCGATAACCCATCCCCTCCACTTATATGTTAACCCTGTCATTACTAGTTTCCTATAGTATGTAGAATCATATTTAAACGATATTGTCGCACTTTTCAATTGAAATATTAGAATATTTTATACAGTGCATCGAACACTAAACGATATCGTGTATGGTTGAGTTCAATGTTTACGTGAAAAAAGTATCATGTCACCCGCATTTATATTAAAAAAGAGAGAAAAAAGGAGTATCTATCAATATAAGAATACATGGGCTATAAATATACCAATAATTATTTCTAATTGTTATTTATTCGTTATCTATCGTTATTTCGGCCCTTGCCGAGTTATTAGCACTCATTTATAATGAGTGCTAATAACTTTTGGAGAGATAACGATGAACCAGGGTGTACCTGTTGTAGGTGACAACCTCAGCCACTACCTGGCCCAGATCAACCGGTATCCGATCCTGAAACCCGAGGAGGAGTTCGATCTGGCGGTACGATATAGGGAATCGGAGGATGTGGAGGCCGCCCACCAACTCATCACCTCCAACCTCAGGTTTGTGGTCAAGGTAGCCTTAGAGTACCGAGGTTATGGTGTGAAGCTCCTCGATATGATTCAAGAGGGAAATGTCGGCTTGATGATGGCCTTAAAGAAGTTTGATCCCTATAAAGGGTATAGATTTATCTCCTACGCCATCTGGTGGATACGGGCTCATATCCAAAGCTTCATCATACGGTCCTGGAGCTTGGTAAAGATCGGGACCACCCAGATTCAAAAGAAGCTTTTCTACAAGATGGGTAAGATCAAGGGCCTAGCCGATGATGAACACAGAGAAGAGAAGCTCATGAAGTTGGCCCAAGAACTCAATGTGCGATGCGCAGACATTGAAAAGATGGAGGGGCGGTTTGCCGGACGTGATCTCTCGTTAGACGCCAAGCTGGACTTTGATCACGAGATCTCCTTTCTGGACCTTTTGCCCGACCGCTCTCCTGATCAGGAGGAGATCCTCGGTGATAAGGAGGAAAGTGAGGTTCTCAAAGAGGGGGTCGAGGAGATTCTGGGGAAGCTGAACGAGAGGGAGCGCTTTATCATCCGCCATCGGGTCATGGCCGAGGAGCCCGTGACCCTGCAGGAACTGGGGGACAAATTCCAGATCTCCCGGGAACGCGTCAGACAGATTGAGGGTGAGGCCCTGAAGAAGCTGAGGAAGGAATTGACGGGGGATGGACGGCAGTGGGGGATGGCCTAAGTCCTTCGATTCAGAAATTCAATAACGAATTCATTCACTCAGGACTTAGTGCTG
>CAYQOD010000027.1:0-13278 GCA_964419065.1 uncultured Thermodesulfobacteriota bacterium
CATACGAGATCGTGATGTGACTGGAGTTCAGACGTGTGCTCTTCGATCTACTTCTATGTGATTTAGTCAATTTTTGCAACCCTTAGCAAAACTATGGGCTGATGTCCCGCCTTACGCTCTCATTCCCCGATGGGTTAACTCGTTGATATTAATTTGGTTTAACATGATAGATAAATATTTTTGACAAACCGAGGGTCGAAGGTTATACTTAATAACTGGGCAACCGTTCAGATCGAGAAGGGGAGGAAGAGATAATGACAAAGGCGAAAGAAGGAGATACGGTTAAGGTCCACTATACCGGCAAACTCAAGGACGGGCGTATATTTGATTCCTCACGGGATGGTGATCCCCTCGAGCTTCGCTTAGGAGCCGGACAGGTGATCCCTGGTTTCGAGAAGGAGTTAGTAGGGATGAGTCCGGATGAAACCAAGACCTTTGAGGTTACGGCCGAAGACGCCTATGGCCCTTACCAGGAGGAGTTGGTTGCGGAGATCGAAAAGGAACGAGTCCCAGAGGACCTCAATTTAGAGATCGGGCAGCAACTCGTTTTGCGTCAGGGGACCCAGGGACAGGCGGTCCGGGTAACGGTCAAGGATATCTCCGAGGAAGGCGTAACCTTGGATGCCAATCACCCCCTGGCCGGAGAGGATCTGATCTTTGAGGTCCAGTTGGTGAAGATTGTTCAGCCAGAGGTCGTACAAGCGAGATAATCCCTCAGAAACCTCGCCGTGTATGAGCGCTCCCACTGCTCCAGGATCTGCCCAGGGTCCCCCTGGGCGACGATGTAGCCCCCCTCGGCACCACCTTCAGGGCCCAGGTCGATGATGTAATCGGCCTCCTTGATCACCTCCAGGTTGTGCTCGATGACCACGACGGTGTTTCCCCGATCCACGAGCTTCTGCAGCACCGTGAGCAGCTTCTCAATATCGGCTATATGGAGGCCGGTGGTCGGCTCATCCAGGATGTAGAGGGTTTTCCTCTGTGAGGCCTTGCAGAGTTCGGCGACCAGCTTGATCCGCTGGGCCTCCCCCCCTGAGAGGGTGGGACTCGGTTGCCCGAAGGTGAGGTAGCCGAGACCCATCTCCACGATCATCTGCAGGATCCGTTTCACCCTGGGTATAGCGGCGAAGAACTCAAGCCCCTCCTCAAATGTCATGGTTAAGACCTGGTGGATGTTCTTCCCCTTATATCTCACGACGAGGGTTTCATCGTTGTAGCGGCGCCCCAGGCATCCCTCGCATTCCAGGTAGACATCGGGGAGGAACTGCATCTCGACCTTGACGGTCCCCTGACCGGCGCACTCCTCACACCGTCCACCCTTGACGTTGAAGGAAAACCTCCCCGGTCGATATCCCCGCCCCCTCGCCTCAGGGGTCAGGGCAAAGAGGCCTCGTATCTCATCGAAGAGGCCCACGTAGGTGGCCGGGGTGGAGCGGGGTGTCCTTCCGATGGGGGAGTGATCGACCTCTGTCACGCGCTCCAGGTGCTCCCATCCCCTGATCTCGTTGTGTACCCCGGCCTTTTCCGGCGTTCCGCCCAATAGAGTTCTCAGGCCGCGAAAGACGGTCTCATTTAGCAAGGTCGATTTGCCCGATCCGGAGACACCGGTGATGCAGGTGAGGGTGCCCAATGGGATGCCGACATCGATCCCTTTCAGATTGTGCCCTCTGGCCCCTCTGACCAAGAGCCGCTGTTGATCATCGTTGACGCGCAGGCGGGAGGTGATCCCCTTCCGATATCCGTTCAGGTAGGCGCCGGTGATCGACTCAGGGCAGTTTCTGATTTCCTCGAGGGTGCCGGCAGCCACCACCCTCCCCCCGTCTACTCCCCCGCCCGGTCCCAGGTCGATAATGTAATCCCCCCTCCTGATGGTCTCCTCATCGTGCTCCACCACGAGGATGCTGTTTCCCCGCTCCCGCATCTGACCGAGGGTGGCAAGCAGCATCTGGTTGTCCCGGGGGTGCAGTCCAACGGTGGGCTCGTCCAGGATATAACAGACCCCTCTCAGGTTCGAGCCGAGTTGGGATGCCAGGCGAACCCGCTGGTCCTCACCTCCTGAGAGGGTATCCCCGCGACGATCCAGGGTCAGGTACGAGAGCCCCACCTTGTTGAGGAACTGCAGCTTGGCCGTGATCTCCCTGATGATCCCCTCGGCGATGGGTATCTCGGCCTCATCAAACCGGAATTCTCCGATGACCCTTTCGGCATCCCTCGCCGCGAGGGAGACAAGATCCCAGATCCCCCACCCCTTTACCTTCACCGCCAGGGCATTCTCCTTCAAGCGCCGCCCTTGACAACTGGGGCACGTCTGCTCCCCCATAAAGGCGTTGAGGTGATCGAGGAGCCCGTCTCCCTCGGCATATTCCAGCAACTCCCGCAGGATGAGGATGACCCCCTGAAATCCATCGCCGCCGTGGAGAACCCTCTTCCGTGCGTCCTTCCCCACCTCTCTCAAGGACCTGTCCAGGGGGATACCAAGTTTTTTATGGATCTCTTTGAGGAGCTTCTCCTTCTGTCTCTTCATCACCCCCCTCTCAAAGGGCGCCAGGGCGCCCCCTTCGAGGGACCTTTTCAGGTCGGGCAGCACGAGCTCCTCGGCGAAGTCGCTCAGGCTTCCCACCCCCTGGCAGTGGGGGCAGGCCCCGTGGCGGCTGTTGAAGGAAAAGAATCGGGGATCAAGTTCCTCGAACCCTATAAGGCACCGGGGACAGGAGAGTCGCTGGCTGAAGACCCTCTCCTCGCCCGCAGAGTCCAGGAGGTAGATGGCGCCCCTGCCCAGCTTCAGGCCCTTCTGTAGGACCTCCACGAGCCAGGGGCGAGTCCTCCGGCTGACCTCCCCGCGCCCCACCACGACCGCAATGTCGTGTTCCTGGTAGCGACTCAAATGCGGCAGGGGATCGAGATCCACTATCGTCCCATCGATCCGTGCCTGAGAGTAGCCCCCCCGCCTTGCGCCCTCCAGGGCTTCCTTGTGAAACCCCTTGCGCCCCAAGATCAGAGGGGCGAGGATAGTCACTTCTCTCCCCGCGTACCCCTTCAATATCTCCTCAACGATCCGCTCAGGAGGGGGTGCGGAGATCTTCCCGCCGCAGCGGGGACAGTATTGTACACCGACCTTACTGAACAGCAGGCGCAGGTAGTGGTAGATCTCCGTCATGGTGGCCACAGTGGAGCGCTTCCCCCGTCGGGTCATCCTCTGCTCGATGGCCACGGTCGGGGGGATGCCGGTGATGCGATCCACCTGGGGTCGATCCATGATCTTGAGGTATTGTCTTATATATGCGGAGAGGCACTCCAGATAGCGCCGCTGCCCCTCGGCAAAGATGATGTCGAAGGCGAGGGTCGACTTCCCCGATCCGCTCATGCCGGTGACGACCACCAGCTGATCCCGGGGGATGTTCAGGGTGAGGTCACGCAGGTTGTGCTCCCTGGCCCCGGTTATGCTGATGACGCCGCCATCGGTATCCGGGGTCTCCTGTGTCGCCACGGGCCTTGAGTGGATCTCTTTCTGTTCCCCCTTCAGATATCGCCGTAGAAACCGCCCGGTATGCGAGCGTTCAGATGCGGCCACCTCCTCGGGTGCCCCGACGGCCACCACATATCCCCCCTCATCCCCACCCTCAGGACCGAGGTCGATGACGTAGTCTGCGCACTTGATCAGGTCCATGTTGTGCTCGATGACCACAAGGGTATTCCCCTCCTCAACGAGTCTCTCGAAGGCGGATACCAGCGTGCGGATATCGTCTACGTGCAGGCCGATGGTAGGTTCATCGAAGATAAACAGGGCATGAGACCTTCCGCTCTTCATGTAATGGGCGAGCTTCAATCGTTGTGCCTCGCCTCCTGAGAGGGTGTTGAGGGGCTGGCCAAGTCTCATATACCCCAGCCCCACCTTCACCAGGGGGGAGAGCGCTGCGGTGATCTTTGGATAGTCTTTGAAGAACTCGGTGGCCTCCTGAGCCGTCATCGCCAGGACGTCATGGATGCTCTTCCCTCGGTAGGTGACCTCGAGGATCTCGTCCCTGAACCGCCTGCCCCTGCATACCGGGCAGGTAATGTAGACGTCGGAGAGGAACTGCATCTCTACCTTCTCGAAGCCTTCTCCCTGACACTCCTCACACCTGCCGCCTGCTACGTTAAAGGAGAAGGTCCCCGGGGTATATCCCCGTGCCCTGGCAAGGGGTTGTTGCGCGAAGAGGCGGCGGATAGGATCGTAGGCCTTGAGGTAACTGAGGGGGTTTGCCCTGGGTGTCTTCCCGATGGAACGCTGATCGACGAGGATCGCCTCGGAGATCAGCTCCGCCCCGGTGATCTCCCCAAACTTGCCCGGCTTCTCCTCATATCCCCCCTTCGCCCTCGCAAGCCCCCGGTAGAGGATATCGTCGGCCAGGGTGCTCTTGCCGGAGCCCGAGACACCGGTAATGCAGGTCATCAGCCCCAGGGGGATCTCCAGATCGATCCCCTTCAGGTTATGCTCCGCAGCCCCGCGGACCCTGATCACTCTTTTCTTATCGGGCCTTCGGCGCACTGGGGGGACTGGGATCTGCAGATCTCCCTGCAGGTACCTTCCCGTGAGGGAATTCGGTTCATCCTTGATCCCGGCGATGGGGCCGTGGTAGATAAGATCTCCTCCCCGCTCGCCGGCACCAGGACCTAGGTCCACGATATAGTCGCACCCCTGGATGATCTCCGGGTCGTGCTCCACCACCACCACCGTGTTCCCCATTGCACTGAGGGAAGAGAGGATCTGCGCCAGGCGATGGCTGTCCCGGGGGTGCAGTCCGATGCTCGGCTCATCGAGGATGTAGAGGGTGTTCACCAGAGAAGAGCCCAAGGCCTTGGTGAGGCTCACCCGCTCCACCTCCCCTCCCGAGAGGGTGCGGGACTGTCGGTCCAAGGTGAGGTAAGAAAGACCGACCTCCACCAGATACCGCAGCCTTCCGTTGATCTCGCGCAGGAGCAGTTCGGTCGCTTCGTCATCGGGCAGGGCACTGAGCCCGTTGAAGAACTCCTGGGCCTCCCCGATGCTCATGGCGTAGATTTCGGCGATGGTCTTACCCCTGATCCTCCAGAGGAGGGCCTCCCCGATGCTCATGGCGTAGATTTCGGCGATGGTCTTACCCCTGATCCTCCAGAGGAGGGCCTCCCCTTTGAAGCGTGTCCCGCCGCATGCGGGGCAGGTTCCATAGCCCCGATACCGGGAGAGAAAGACACGGACGTGGAGTTTGTACCGCTTGGTCTCCAGCCAGCGGAAGAACCCTCGCACCCCGTAAAACCCCTCGTCGCCGTCAATGATGGCCTTTTTATCCTCCTCTGTGAGGTCCTTGAAGGGGGTATCAATGGGGATCTTACGGCGTCGGCAGAAGGCCAGCAGATCCTCAAACTCGAGCCGGGCGATACCGGTCCACGGCTTGATCGCCCCCTGGCGTACGGTCTTGCCCTTATCGGGGATGACCAGATCGAGGTCGATGTCGATGACCCGCCCAAACCCCCGGCAGGTCTCGCAGGCCCCAACCGGAGAATTGAAAGAGAAGAGGTTGGGGTGAGGGTCGCGATAGGCGATATCACAGTAGGGACAGTGCAAACGGGCGCTGAAGCGCAGCGTCTCCCCGTCGGTGAGGTGAACCGTTACCTCACCGTCTCCGAACCGGAGGGCCTGCTCCAGGGAGTCGATGCAGCGCTTGCGCTCCTCAGGTCGCAAGATCATGCGGTCGACCACCACCTGGATCTCTCCCTCTGTCGTAACCCCATCCTCCAAGGGTGCCACCGTCCCGTCCCTGAAGATTCGGGAAAACCCTAAACCGGCAAGCTGCTGTTGAGCCTCTTCCGTTGACATTCCTCGTATCCGAAAGGGAAACGTTATAACTATCTTAGTTCCGGCAGGAAGCTGAGCGAGCTGGGCAAAGATGGTCTGGGGGGTATCGCGCTGCACCGTGCGGCCACACCCCCGGCAGGAGAGCTCGGCCATGCGGGGGAACAGCAGCTTGGTGTAGTCAGTGATCTCAGTCATGGTCCCCACGGTAGAGCGGGAGGTCCTGACCGGGTCCCCCTGCTCGATAGCGATGGCCGGGGGAATACCCTCGATCCGCTCCACGTGCGGTCTGTCCATGCGGTCCATAAACTGGCGGGCATAGGGGGAGAAGGTCTCCACGTAGCGGCGCTGTCCCTCGGCGTAGAGGGTATCGAAGGCGAGGCTCGACTTACCCGAACCGCTCACCCCGGTGACGACGGTGATCGCCCCTACGGGGATCTCCAGGTCAAACCCCTTCAGGTTGTTCTGCTTTACCCCGATGATCTTTATAGTCTTCTCATCCATTACGATAGTATTGTATATCCTTGAGGGGAAAAGGGGAAGGGGATCATTTCCCTTTGATATCCCATCGATATTTGATAACATAGGGGCGCCTTTGTTACAGGTAATACGGAAGGGAACGGGAGATGGCATATGAATAAGGCAGAGCGTGCGGTTTCCTGCTTTCGTGAAGGGTTCTCATGAGCGCAGGCAGTGCTCTCCAGTTATGGAGAGGAGTTTGGGTTGGATCGTGAGCTCGCCCTCAAGGTTGCAGGGGCCTTCGGGGGAGGAATGGCTCGCATGGGTGAGACATGCGGTGCGGTAACCGGTGCGTTGATGGTCATCGGGCTGAAGCACGGCATGACAAAATCCGAGGATGGTGAGGCACGAGACAAGACATACGACCTCGTTCGAGAATTTGTTGCCAGATTTAAGGACCGTCATGGTTCTATCGTCTGTAGGGAGCTACTCGGCTGCGATATCAACAAACCTGAGGAAAGACAGGCAGCACAAGAGCAAGGGATCTTTGACACCCTTTGCTCCACATTCGTGCGAGACGCTGCGAAGATCATTGAACACATACTGCGAAAATGAACCCCATGAGGTGTAATCTCAGGAGGTATGGTATGGTGAGATCAGGTAAAACGTGCATCCTTCTGATGGTGTGTTTGTGTATATCAATTGCGACATTGTACGGGTATTCATCAGGCGCAGACCTGCATGAGGTCGCTGCTAACGGAGACCTGGCAGCGGTAAAACGCCTCATCGAACAAGGAGCTGACGTCAATGCCAGGAACGAAGATGGCTGGACCCCACTTCATACGGCTGCCTTTATGGGTCATAGAGATGTGGTGGAACTGCTTCGCAGGCATGGCGGGCACGAATAATCGAGCTTTTCCCGGATAGAAATTGACAAAGTCCCATTGTTTTTAGTAGGATTGAATCAATCGTATTCCCTAAAACCTATTTTAAAGAAGGAGAAAAATATGTTCAAACGATCAGTATTATTCTGTTTCACCCTGTTTAGTATTTTCATTTTTGGCCTGATTGGATCCGCACATCAGGCCAGGTCTCAAGAGAATACATTCACCTATGATACGTTTTCCTTCACCATGCCAGAAGGTTGGGTGAAACAAGATATTCCTCAGGGTTCTGAAAAAGAAACGGTTGGGTATTTAAAATCTGAAAAGATTGAAGGAACTTCTATCGTGGTGCTTTGCTATAGAGGGTTCCGATATAATTATAGCAGTATTCGAATTGCCGGTCTGAGGACCATTGCTGCCACTTACCCTAAAGGCCAACAGCAGCTTAAGAAAGAAGCTAAATTGAAAACAGATGGCGGATTGGCAGCGGTCACGGAATTGTGGCGAGGTGCTATAGATGCCAGTGGAATAACGGTATTCCTCCAGACGCCCATGGGAATCATTAAGAGTAGGGCAGGGTGGATTCTCATGCTGGGCTTTACACCAGATTCCTCAGGAGGACAATTAGAGGAAGACTTCCTGAAAATGATTAAATCAGCCAGATAAGGGATCAACTTCAATATAGTCCAAGCGTGCAATCTGATCAAACAGTTATAGGGGTTACATGGTGCTTTTATCCAGATGAAACCTGCTGGAGTAAGGCCCTTAATTTCATCGCCCCTTCTCCTTTTCTGAAAGGCACCTTCCGGTTTCAGGGCTTTGATGAAGCCGATGGATGGGAGTTCAACCACCTGATACGGCATGCATACTAAAGAATAAAAACAGGAGGATAATCATGGCTGAGAAGGTGATCATCTATGGCAAGGCGGGTTGACCCTACACCGATTCGGCTAGGTCAGCCTACGGAAATGCTGCAGAGTACTACGATGTCCATGAAGACCCAGCACGGCTCCAGGATATGCTGAAGTATTCCAACGGCGCTCGCCAGGTACCTGTCATCGTCGAGGGTGACAAGGTCAAGATCGGCCACGGAGGCACGTGAGGCGTATAGAAGCCGGCAGGTTGCCGGTAAATACCTGGTGAGGAGTTCCTGCGGTTTCGTCTCTCGCCATATATTTCTGTGGAAAGTACCTCCTTTAATTTTCTCTCCCCACGGGGGGAGAGGGGGCTTACCATATTTTCATTGGCCGTGGGTGAAAACGCCGCGTCGTGGGGAATGACTATGACACTGAGATCAAAGCTCCTGATCCTCGCCCTCCTGGTCGAAGGGTTTGTGGCGGTCCTGGCCGTGATTGCGGCGAGGCTGTGGGGTATCACGTTATTTCCTCTCAGCGAACATCTGGTGCACGACCTCCTGATGGGGACGTGTGGGGCATTACCCCCTTTGATCCTCTTCGTCCTCTCCCTCTCAAAACAGGCAGCGACTATTCCCCTGTTGCGATCGATCAGAAGGACAGTCTTATCGGACATAAAGGGCATATTTGCAACGAGCGGATTGGTAGACCTGTGCTTTATAGCCCTCTTGGCAGGATTTGCCGAGGAATTGTTGTTTCGGGGGGTGGTTCAGGCCAAAGGGGGCATTGTTATGGCAAGCATCCTCTTCGGCCTCCTTCACTGGGTAACCCCTGCCTATGCGGTTGCGGCCGCCATTATTGGATTCTATATCGGTACCCTCTATCACTTCAGTCAGAGCCTCCTGATACCTATTCAGTTGCACGTTATCTATGATTTCGGAGCATTGGTCTATCTGAAATATTTCGTCAAGGAACAAATCACCTGATAGGTCTGTCTAATAGTATGAGGGAACAGGCACGAAATAGCGATCACGAAATCGTATCCTTATGTAAAAAGGGTGATGTTGATGCCTTTGAGGTATTGGTGGGAAGACATCAGAAGCGGATGCTCAATATCGCCTATAGGATGATCGGGGACTATGACGAGGCGTGCGAGATCGTGCAGGAGGCATTTATCTCGGCATATCGAAATATCAAGGGCTTCAAAGAAAAGGCGAAATTCTCGACATGGCTCTATGCGATAATCATTAACCTTGCGAAGAACCGATTGAAGCAACTGAAGGCTCAACGCACCCATGAACCGTACTCGATAGATGATCCTATTGCTACCGAAGATGGGCCAATATCAGCAGACCCCCCCTCGAACGAACCATCGGCCCTCGAGAGGCTGGAGCAGAGAGATATACAACAGCACGTGCAGGGGTGTATCAAGGTCCTCGATCCGGAATTCAGGGCGGTCCTCGTCTTGCGGGATATTCAGGGCTTTTCCTACGATGAGATAGGCGCTATGCTGAAGCTGCCGGAGGGCACTGTCAAATCGAGGCTCTTCCGGGCGCGGGAGACCCTGAGGGATTGTTTAAAGAGTGTAATAGGAGACCTCTAGATGGAATGCAGTGAGGTTCAAAAAAGGCTGTCAGCGTATCGAGAGAGCGCGGTTCCTCCCGCAGAAAAGGCGCTCATTGACGAGCACCTCAAGGGGTGCGAGCGGTGCAGCGAGGCCCTCGCTGAGCTCGAAAGAACCATTGCATATGTGCAGGGACTGGGTGAGGTCGAGCCCCCGCCGTGGCTGACACAGAAGGTGATGGCGAGGGTTCGGGCGGAGGCCGAAGGGAAGAGGAGCCTCCTGCGGAGGCTGTTCTATCCGATCCAGATCAAACTCCCCCTTGAGGCGGTCGCTGTAGTCTTAGTTGCCGTAGCCGTGATCTACGTCTTCAAGGCCGCGCAGCCGGAGATGAGAATCGCCAAGGCACCGATAGAGACGGAGGAGGCGGTCCCTCACGTGAGCGTACCGGAAAAAGAGAAGGCCCCTGTCCGTGATAAGGGCACCCCTGCCCCTGCCGCGAAACCCGCAGAGCAGTTCACGTATAAAAAAGGACAAGAAACCCGCGCAGAGGAATTTGTTGAAGCGGCCAAGGCCCCTGCAGAGATCGCCAAACAGGACGAGACCACGGCAACATTGGGAGCGGTTGAAGAAGATGGATTAAAGCGCGAAGCCGCACCATCGAAATTCAGGGCGAAGGCGGTGACCGAGAAAAAAGGGGAGGATGTTCAGGTACGGGTCGACGTCAAGGACATAAAGACGGGCGTCCAAGAGGTCGAAAAGGTCCTCGTGCAGCTTGGGGGGCGCGTGATCTCAACCGAATCCTTTGACGGGCGGGCGGTCATCTTCGCAACCCTCAGCCCAGAAAAGATAACCGAGCTGCATGATGCGCTAAACCTCGTCGGAGAGGTTGAAGAAGAGGAGAGGGTCTTCGAGGACCGGAAAGAAGATATCCGGGCACGGATAGAGCTTGAGGAAATACCAAATCATCCCTGATAAATTTTTTACCAAAAAATCGATTTATTTCAGCATCGCATATCCTTCATATTTACCATAAAAAGAAATTGCATCCAGGAACTTTTTGAGGACCTCCTTTGTCTAATCGACCGAGAGTGACTGAAAAAACAAAGGAGGTTTGCCATGAAGAAGAGATATTATTGTACTGCACTGGTAGTTCTGCTGATGATCGGTATCGTCTGGGGCGCCGTGGCAGCTCAAAAAAGAGATGACCAAGAACCCGGGCTTGCTTCAACCGGATCGGATGACCAGACAGGGGTGGCGGTGACGATCTACAACGTCAACCTCGGGCTCGTGAAGGATCAACGCAAGATAAGCCTTGGTAAGGGGATCGGAGAGCTGCGATTCATGGACGTGGCTGCGCAGATCATCCCGACCAGTGTCTCCATCCGATCCCTGGTAGATCCCAAGAGCCTTCAGATCCTCGAACAGAACTATGAGTATGACCTGCTCAACCCCCAGAAGCTCCTCGACAAATACGTGGGCAAAGAGGTGAAGCTCTACTACAAGAACCCCTACACCGAGCGGGAGGAGATCGTCACGGCCATACTGCTCTCCAATAACGGGGGGCCCATATTCAAGATCGGTGACGAGATCACCTTCGGACATCCGGGCAGGATCATATTCCCTGAGCTCCCGGACAACCTCATCTCAAAACCGACTTTAGTATTGCTCCTCGAAAACAGCCTCTCCAATCCCCAGAAGATCGAGGCGTCGTATCTCACCAATGGGATCAACTGGCGGGCCGACTACGTCGTCACCTTGAACGACAAAGACGACCGGGCGGATCTCTCGGGCTGGGTCACCATTGACAATAAGAGCGGGGCGACGTATCAGAATGCGAAACTCAAATTGGTAGCCGGCGACGTCAACCGGATGAGAGATGAATTAGAATATAAGGATAAGATGTTTGAAGTCGCCGCGCGGGAGGCGCTGGTGGCAAAGCCACAGTTCAAACAGGAGGAATTCTTCGAATATCACATCTACACCCTGCAACGGTCGGCGACGATCAAGGACAACCAGACCAAGCAGATCAGCCTGGTCACTGCCGACGGTATCCCGGTCAAAAAGGAGCTTCTCTATTATGGTGCCCCATCGTATTACCGCAGCCAGTACGGCGAGGTGATGTCCAACCAAAAGGTCGGTGTCTTTGTGGAGATAGCCAATAAAAAGGACCACAACCTGGGCATCCCCCTGCCCAAGGGCACCATACGGGTCTACAAGCACGACACGGAGGGAAGTCTTCAGTTTGTCGGCGAGGACGCCATCGACCATACACCCAAGGACGAGAAGGTGAGGATAAAGCTCGGCGACGCCTTCGATGTGGTCGGAAGCAGAAAGCAGACCGACTGGAAGAAGGTCGCCTGGGATACCTACGAGGCGGGGTTTGAGATCTCACTGAGGAACCACAAGAAGGAGGATGTGGTGGTGAAGGTCATCGAGCCCATACCAGGAGACTGGAAGATGCTCAGCTCATCGCACGACTATACCAAGACCGAGGCGTTCACCGCTGAATTCACCCTCAAGGTCTCCAGGGATAAAGAGGTAAAATTAACGTATCGTGTGAGAATGAGATTTTAGTGAAAACGACCAGGAGCGGGACGTTGTTGAAAGATCATTCCGTGAGCCACCTAATCTATGAGGTGAATAAACTCAACAATGCCCCGCTCCTGGTCAAGGTGGAATTCAGATCAGGTGGTCACTCGTCTACAAAGTAAAAGGTTTCATCCCCCCATCCATTCTGATGTTGTACGCTATGCTCTCAAGAGCAATTGTGGATTGACTCCTGCAAGCGAACATTCTAATGTGGAGATCCTTGTTATTAAGCATTCTGAAATTGGAAGGAAAGCCGAACGTGGCAACAGATAACACGGTGAATAATCAAGACCTATCCCTCGGAGCCGTGTCGTACGCCGTCTTTCTGTGCATCATATTCGGTGCCAATGTGGTTGCCATCAAATATAGCTTCTCCGGCCTGGGGGTCTTCACCACCGCAGGAATACGATTTAGCATTGCTGCGGTGGCCCTCTTCTGCTGGGCCAAGGCGACCCGCATGTCTCTGATTGTGAAAAAGGACCAATTCCCCCATATGGCGATCCTCTCCATAGCGTTTGTCATTCAATTGTCGCTCTTTAACCTCGGCCTGAACAAATCGCATGCATCACGCGCCATCCTCTTGATCAACCTCCTTCCCTTTTTCGTCCTCTTTCTGGCTCACTACTTCATCCCGAATGACCGGATCACCAAGAGAAAATTGGTGGGCATCTGCTTAGGGTTTATAGGGATCGTCTTCGTGTTTCTGGAAAAGAAGGGGTTAACGAGTGAAGCCCAACTTGGTGATCTGATCATCCTGGTGGCGACGCTGGTCTGGGCCTGCGATACGGTGTATCGCAAACGCATCCTGATGGATATTGATCCGTTACAGCTTGTATTCTATCCTATGATGTTTTCAGTACCTTTCTTTTTCCTCGAGGCCTTCATCTGGGACGATCCTATGCTGATCCATCTCGATGGAAAGGTCCTGGCCTCTCTTGCCTATCAGAGCCTCATCACGGCCTCCTTTGGTTTTGTGGCGTGGAGCTACCTGCTACAACGACATGGGGCTGTGGCCCTCTCTTCGTTTACCTTTATCATGCCCATTGTCGGGGTGTTGGTGATGTAAACGGTACCACAGCGAATTATACATATACCTACGATCCCATGGGTAGACTA
>CAYQOD010000028.1:0-13269 GCA_964419065.1 uncultured Thermodesulfobacteriota bacterium
TCGGTGATCGAGAAGGTGTTGCAGCAGCGCCGTGCCGTCGAGGAGAAGCAGCGGGCGGAGCGGGCGCTGCGGGAGAGCGAAGAGCGGTACCGCACACTCTTCGAGGGATCCAAAGATGCGATCTTCATCAACACCCGGGATGGGAAGTTGATCGACGCCAATCGATCGTATATCGACCTCTTTGGCTATACCGAGGAGGAATTGAAAGCCCTGAACGTCCGCAATACTTATGTGGATCCCGAGGATCGGAAGAGGTTTCAGCAGGAGATAGAGCGGGAGGGGGCTGTCAGGGACTTTGAGTTGAAGCTGCGGAAGAAGGATGGAACGGAGATGGACTGCCTGCTCACCGCAAGTGTGCGACGAGGTGATAACGGAGACATTCTCGGATACCAGGGGATCATCCGCGACATCACCGAGCGCAACAAGATGGAGCAGGAATTGCGACAGGCCAAGGAAGCGGCTGAGACCGCCAATCGCGCCAAGACCGAGTTCCTCGCCAGCATGAGCCACGAGATCCGTACTCCGATGAATGCCATCATCGGAATGGCCGATCTATTACTGGAAACTCCTTTGACACCTGAGCAGCAGCAATATGTCCAGGTCTTCCAGTCAGCCGGGGAAAATCTTTTAAACATCATTAACGACATCATTGACATCTCCAAGGTGGAAGCGGGCCGCGTCTTTCTCGAGACCATCGACTTTGACCTTAACGATGTCATTGAAAAAATTTGTGAAGTGATGGCCGTTCGTGCCCATGAAAAGGGTCTGGAGCTGGTCTATAGCGTTATGCCGGATGTCCCGAACGAACTCTTGGGGGATCCGACACGTCTGCGTCAAATACTGGTAAACCTTATCGGAAATGCCATCAAGTTCACCGAAAAAGGTGAGGTAGTTGTGGAATGCAGACTGAAGGATGCAAAGACAAAGGCCGCATCCGATGACACCAGCGATATGAAGTCCAAAAGCAAAAAGCACGCAGAGCTGCTGTTTTCCGTTAAGGACACCGGCATCGGCATACCTGCAGAAAAACTGGATGTAATCTTTGACAGCTTTGCGCAAGCTGACTCTTCCACTACCCGTAAGTATGGTGGGACGGGACTTGGACTGGCCATTTCAAAACAGCTGGTGGAACTCATGGGCGGAGATATAACGGTGGAGAGTAAACCGGGTCAGGGGAGCACCTTTTCATTTACGGCACAGTTTGCGATTCAGACCGAGCCAAAGGAGCATGTACAGAAAGCTCCGGTGGACATAAAAGGATTTAAGGTACTTGTTGTCGATGACAACGAGACGAATCGCATGATATTGAGTAATATACTCTCCAGGTTAGGCGCCATGGTAACAGAAGCGGACAGCGGCAAGCATGGATTGACGAAATTCCAGCATGCCATGGAGACTGCCAACCCATATCAACTGGCATTGATCGACTGCCGGATGCCGGGTATGGATGGATTCGAGCTGGCACAACACTTAAAAGAAAGTATGGGGAGCGTCAAAAACACGGCCATTATGATGCTCACCTCAGACAACAGGAGCGGCGACCTTAACCGATGTAAGGAACTTGATATAGCCTTTTATCTGATAAAGCCCGTTAAGAAGACGGAACTGCTGGATGCCATTGCCGATATTTTGGGCCGTAAGATGAAATCCGTTGCCGGCAAAGTTCCGGGGGTAAGGCCTGTCGACTTCACCAAAGTCCGCTCCCTGAACCTCCTGCTTGTCGAAGATTCCGCGGATAACCGTTTGCTGATCCAATCCTATTTCAAGAGGTCTTCAGATCATATAGACATAGCCGAAAACGGCGCGATTGCCGTTGAAAAGTTCAAGTCAGGGAAATACGATCTTGTGCTGATGGATGTACAGATGCCGGTCATGGACGGTTATACTGCCACTCGTGAAATCAGAAAGTGGGAGCGGGAACATGGGAGAGAGGAAACACCTATCATTGCCCTTACCGCCCATGCCATGAAAGAAGATGTTCAAAAGAGTCTCGACGCAGGATGCACGGATCACCTGACAAAACCGATTAAGAGGGCAACGCTGATGGAGGCTGTCAAGAAATACGAGAGCAGAAAGTCTGAGTGAAGAATGAAGGGCTACAACAGATGGAGAATGTCGCACGATATTGAACGTTGAGAAAGTTAGCAACCAAGGAGGGTAAGCCATGCAACAGGCCAGCAATCTCAAACACGGTGAAAAGATCATCGTCCGCGTGGACGCAGAGATCGCCGATCTCATACCGGGGTTCCTTGAGAACAGGCGCAAGGACGTGGAGACATTACAACACGCCCTGGCACAGGGTGATTACGAGACCATGCGGACCTTGGGGCACAGCATGAAGGGGGCGGGCGGAAGTTACGGATTCGATGCCATTACCGATATAGGAAGCTCACTGGAACAGGCCGCAAAGGAGGGGAACTCCGAGGAGATTCAGCGCTTGGTGAACGAGCTCTCGATCTACCTTAAGCGTGTGGAGACAGTCTGCGATTAGGCATTGGCCCCTGAGAATCGGTCTCTACTTGAGACATGAGGGCAGATCGAAGTCTTCCGAGCGCTGATGGATCGACAAGAGGCACGGTATGAACAGAGAATCAAGACCGAAGAGAGAGGGTGAAACCCAACCATCTCCCCTGAATTACACGGGGGAGAGAAGCTACGAGGTACGATACCGTGGATACACCGGCAAAACCTACGATTGTGGTCGTTGACGACAGTCGCGATCAACTGTGGCTGACGGAGCGATTTCTGACAGGCAACGGCTACCAGGTGATCACTGCCGAAAGTGGCCCCAAAGGGCTCGAGGCCATTGCCCAAGCCAAACCGGACCTGGTTCTGCTCGATGTCATGATGCCGGGGATGGATGGCTATGAGGTCTGCTCCCGATTGCAAGGACAGAGTGAAACCGCCTATATCCCCGTCATATTTATAACCGCCCTGGGAGAAGAACAGGACAGGGCCAGGGCGTTCTCCGTTGGCGCTGTTGACTACCTTGTGAAGCCGATTCAAAAAGAAGCCCTCCTCCAAAAGGTCAGCACTCATAGTAAGACAAATACCCGATGGAAGGAACTACGCAAAGATGCCCTCCCCAGTGGGGAGAGGAGGCTGCCATCCGATTTCCTCCAATTCAGGGACTTTCTGTTCGACCAGTTAGGTCTTGAGCCTGATAAGAGGGCCCAATTCTCCACCCTTTCGCCTCTCAACATTTATGCCATTTCTCGTCCCCTCGGGATCACCAACAGCCAGATGGCGAAATTTATCGCTGATTTTTTAAAACTACCCTACGTATCCCAAATCAACCCGTATGAGGTTCAATTAGGGACGCTCCCGATACCCTTTTGCAGGGAAAACCTCGTTGTCCCACTCAGCGATGGACCTGAAGGACATACCTTTGTGCTGAGCAATCCCTTTAACTGGGAGCTCCTCGATAGTCTCAATAAAGTTGCGGGGCAGGGACAAACGCCCAAGCTCATCATAACCGAACCTGAACACATCGAATTGCTCTTCAAACATGATGAGGTCGGTGACGAAGGTGCACCGGTCCCAAATGGTGCCAGACGTAATGGCACACAAAAGATCGAGGGGCCTATTCGGCAATTTCCTGTCGGCGAGACGATCGACCAGGTGTCGGAGGCGGACATCGAAAAACACCCCATTGTCTATATTGCCAATACCATGATCAATAAGGCCGTAGCTGAGAGGGCCAGCGACATCCACATCGAACCCAAGGAGGCAGAGACCGTTGTCCGCTTCCGGATCGACGGGGATCTGAGAGATGCCTTCGCCCTGAAGAAGAACACCGGTGTCATGCTCATATCCCGTCTCAAGGTGCTCGGGGGCCTCGACTTGGCCGAGAAGCGGAGGCCCCAGGACGGGTCCTTTGCGGCAACCGTAGACAAGAGGTCATTCAAGTTAAGACTGGCTACCACGTCCACACCGAGCGGTGAGAGCCTCATTATCCGATTGCTGGAGCCGAGCACTACACCAAAGGACCTGAAAGAGCTCGGCATGACAGATAAACAGGTTGCCACTATGGTTGATTTCGCCAATCGAACCCACGGGGTCATCATGCTCGTAGGGCCTACCGGGTCAGGCAAGACAACAACGATCTATAGCTTTCTTTCCCACATCGATTGCAAGACGCGAAGCCTGATATCCGTAGAAAACCCCGTGGAATACTACATACCCTTTGCCAATCAGCAACAGGTGAACGACAAGGCAGGGGTCACCTTTGAATCCCTTCTCAAATCGGCGGTGAGGCAGGATCCTGACATCCTGTTTTTGGGAGAGGTCAGGGACCTCTATTCTGCCAAGATGTCCATGGACTTTGCCAGCACAGGCCATCTGACCATCACGACGCTGCATACCTCCAATGCGACCACCGCCATCTTTCGCCTGGAGCGGCTGGGGATTGATCGGGGGACGATGGCAGATACCCTTATAGGTTTCGTAGCCCAGAGGCTGTTGAAAAAGCTCTGCCCGTACTGTAAGGAAATAGGGCCGATCGCCCGGGAAGAGAGAGATATGCTCTCGCCGTTTACGCATGAGATACCATCCCAGGTAGCGCACCCGGTCGGATGCCCGAAGTGCGGCAACACAGGATACTACGGACGTGAAGGGATCTATGAGATCATACCGTTTGACCATGAGATCTCTGACATGGCCCGTTCAGGAGCGCCTATCTCTGAGATACGCAACCGCATGAGGGATAGGGGGGAATTCCTCATCAGCGATCATGCCGTGCAAAAGGTGAAAGACCACCTCTTCGCTCCTAAGGACGTCTACGAGAACGTACTGGTGGAGGAGTTGTCATTCGAAGCGAAGAGACAGCCCAAAGAAGACCGCCAACAAGCCATCATCGAAGAGACGGTAGAGGATAAGGCGTCAATCCTTGTCGTTGAGGATGATGAAGATTCTCGAAGGTTGATAGCTCGGTTCTTGGAAACCAACGGTTACAAAGTGGCCCTCGCAGGAGATGGGGTAGATGCCCTCCTCCAGCTGGGCAAGCAGGAATTCGACCTGATCATTTCTGATGTAAACATGCCCAACCTGAACGGCTTTAAATTGCTGGAGATGAAGAGCCAAAAAGGGATAAGGACACCCGTGATATTTCTGACGTCTAGGGCCGATCCAGAAGATACCGAGAGGGGTTTAGATCTGGGGGCCATGGACTACATCAAGAAGCCGACCCGGAAGGACATATTGTTGATGAAAGTTGAAAACGCCCTCGAAAGGTCCAAGAGAGGGAGAGAGCGGTATGCCTGAGGAAGAGATGATGAGATTTGTCTGCAAGAGGTGTGGGGCCCCGCTCGGTGCGGACGAAGGGGGTGCTGAATACTGTAGCAACTGTATGATCGAGCGCGCGGAGCAGTATGTCCCCGAGGCGCCGGAGCCACTACCGATACAACAGGAGCGGAAGAGCAGGACGTGGATGGTGCTGCAACTGATCATCCTCCTGGCCTGCCTTGCCGTAATAGCCATCCAGTCTCCCAGGGTGATCTCGGCCTTCAAAGGGGATAGGCCTCTCAGGCTTGGCACCTATGCCACTGATGCGCAGACTGACCAGTGCATCAGAAACCTCTGGCACCTATCCAAGCTGCTTCAAGAGGGGGGATTGCCTGATAGGGAAATGGTCTGTCCCCTCAGCACGAGGCCCTATCTGGTGAGACAGAGAGGGGAGGATACGGTGGTAAGCTGCCCCAACCCGCAACTCCATGGCGTCAGGGAAATCCATGTGAGTAAAGACCATCCGGTCCCTGAGATAATCAGATGAGCCGGCATATGAAAAACCGCAACGGCTTCACCCTGATAGAGCTCGCCTTGGTCATGGCGCTTATCGGCGTCCTAGCCTCTATCGCCACCCCCGCATACGTGGATTACATCAAGCGGGCACACTCAGCTCAATGTCATGTCAACAGGGGCGCCCTGCAGCATATCGTTGTACAGTATTACCATGACCACCCCGAGACCGAGCTCACGAGCCTCAAGCAACTGGTAAGCGAAGGATACGTGGCAAGCGAACCCGACTGCCCATTAGACGGGAAATACGTATTGATCCCAGCGGAAATCGTTGGCTCACAATACCCTGTAGTGGCATGTTCACTGCACTACCTACCAGAAATCATAGCGCAAGAAGAGCCGGGGACACCGGAAGAACCCGGGACGCCGGAAGAATTAGAAAAACCAGAGGAGCCAGGGAAGCCGGAAAAGCCTGGGAAACCGGAAAAACCAGGGAAGCCTGAAAAGCCTGGGAAACCAGAGGAACCTGGAAAGCCGGAGGATCCCGGCAAGCCAGAGAAGACCGAGAAGCCCTTTGCGAGTTTGGGGGCTACATTCAAGGTAATAAGCAGTCCCATGATAGAGATTGCTCAGAAAATAAAACCTCTGGATTTCCTCTCCCCTCGGGGAGAGGACTTCGTCGTGAGCTCAGTCGAACGATTAAGGTGAGGGGGAAGTTATAATCATATTCACCCCTGCCCTCTCCCGTCAAGCCAAGGCGTGAAGAGGGGGATATATTGGATTTTCAAGGTTTGTGGGTGACGACGCCATCATGATGGATTTTTTGGTCATAGGTGTATTGAATGGTCGTACCGATAGAAGCTGAGATTTTGGCCTCACCCACTCCCAATCTATTCAATTGTCAAAGAACAAAAAACGTAAAACTTCTTCTACGCTCCTCTGGAAGCATGAAGAAAGATATTGACTTTGGTTAAACCAGGACGTCCCCCCTTTTTTTCCTTTTTCCCCCCGCAACCCCTTAAGCCCTTAGTTCCCTAGAATGCGCGGTCTGGAGATCGATCACATCTGGTGGAAATGTGAGGAGAGTTTCCGTTTTATCAAACAAGCCTATAATTGAGAAGATATATGGATTTAGAGCTCCACCGCCTTGAGGAGTATGGCGATTCTGGTGTAAGTTGTATTCTCTTTTATTCGTGTGGAATTGGGCAAGAAGCTGGAGCTCAACACCCTCCAGTGAAGGTACCACTGAGGTCGAAACCCATACGCCGAGTTCTTTCCCTCTCTATCACCAGATTCCCTCAAGCCCGTACTGCTCCTCGATCTTCCACTCAGCGATCTCCTCCATAGGTGGACTCTCATAGCCGTAGATCTTGCTCTGTCCCCAGTTCAGCCGCTTCTTCAGCTCGACGAGAAACTCGGCATACTTGAGCGGGGCCAGGACGGCGTCGATGACCGGGATCTTCAGCTCCTCCTGGAGCCTCTCATAGAAGCCGAACTCGATGGTACAGCCCAGGATGATGACCTCGGCCCGGTCCTTTTCCACCGCCTCCTTGGCCGCCGCCTTGAGCCTTCGCTCCGTCTCCGCCTTGTCCCGCTGGAAGTCGAGGACCCCGAGATCCACCGGCTTGAAGGAGGCGAGCTGCTCGGAGAACCCGTACCTGACCACATTTTCATGCATCTTGGGTATCCACTTCGTGCGGCCGACGATCACGGAGAAGGTGTGGCCGAGGGTGGTTGCGATGTGCATTGCTGCCTCGGCCGGAGCAGTTACCACCAGGCGCTCGGTAATCTCCCGGGCCTCGCGCAGTCCCGGGTCGTAAAAGCATCCGATCACCGCGGCATCGTACCCTTCCCGCTCTGCCCGGCGCACTTCGTGGAGCGTGTCGGCGAGGATCAATACCTCATAGTAGTGGTACTCCAGGTGCATCGGACCCCGCTTGAGGGAAATAACGTCGATCTCGGTCTCTGGGGACTTTGCCGTCTCAAGGAACTCCCGGATGGGCTGGTCAAAGAGGTCTGTGCCCAGCGGATTAATCCATAAGATCTTGGACATGCTATCACTCCTTTCTTTTGCCTGAAGGGGCCGCGATCTAGGCTCCCTGGAACATATGACACCGGACGAGGTGCCCCTCCTGCACCCCCACCATCGTTGGATCGACCTGAGAGCAGATTTCCGTCTTCTCCGGACATCGGAGGTGAAAGCTACATCCGAGCGGGACATTGACCGGGCTGGGGATCTCCCCCCGGGAGACAATCTTTTCGGGTTTGAACTTCTCTTCCTCTTTAGAGACGACAGGGATAGAGGAGAGGAGCATCTTCGTGTAGGGATGTAAGGGGTTTTGGAAGAATTCCACCGTGGGGGCGACCTCGCAGATCTTTCCCAGATACATGATCGCCACCCGGCTGGCCATGTTCCGCATCAGGCTCAGATCATGGGTGATGAAGAGGTAGGTGAGGTTGAGATCCCGCTGCAATTGCATCAGCAAGTTGATGATCTTGGCCTGTATCGAGACGTCCAAGGCCGAGGTCGGCTCATCCAGAACAACGAAGGAGGGGTTGGTGGCAAGGGACCTGGCGATGGCCACCATCTGCCTCTCCCCGCCACCGATCGCCAGTGGATATTTGTACATATAGTCGACCGGCAGGGCAACCATCTCCAGTAACGCTGCCACCTGCCCTTCCCGGCCCTCATTTGTTGAGATGTGATGGACCTTGAGGGGGAGTTCCAGGATCTGTTTGATGCTCCTCCTCGGATTGAGCGAGGAGCCCGGGTCCTGAAAGACGATCTGGATCTCCTTCTTCAAGGACTGTGGCCTTCTCCCGGCTTCCCTGCTGATATCCTGTCCCTGAAAGAGAATCCTCCCCGCACTGGGAGGATAGATCCCCATAATGACGTAGGCCACTGTGCTCTTCCCCGAGCCCGACTCCCCCACAAGTCCCAGGGTCTCCCTCTTTCTGAGGGAGAAACTGACCCCATCGACGGCCTTAACGGTCCCCTGTTTGGTGAGGAAGTATTTCTTCAGATCCTTGACCGTTAATATCTCTTCTGTCAAAAAGGTCACTCCTTATAGAGGAAACAGGCCACCTGGTGATCGCCTCCCACCGTGAAGAAGGACGGCCTCTCCTCCTCACAGGTCGACATCCTATGGGGACAGCGAGGATGGAACCGGCAGCCGGTCGGCGGACTCAGGTAATCGGGGATCCTCCCTGAGACCCCCTCAGCGATGCCCTCACCGGTCAGCCTGGGAACGGCCTTCATCAACCCCTGGGTATACGGGTGCAGGGGGTTGGAGAAGAGTTCCTTGGTAGGTGCAGTCTCAACCATGCCCCCGGCATACATCACGTAGACCCGCTCTGTCCATTCCCTGACGATCCCCAGGGAGTGGGTGATCAGGATCGTAGAGGTCTCCTTCTCCCTGACCAACGCTCCCAGGAGACGGAGAACCTGGTCTTGAATGGTGACATCGAGCGATGTCGTCGGCTCATCGGCGATCAGGAGCTGCGATTCCGTCGCCAAGGCCATGGCGATACAGATCCGTTGCCTCATTCCCCCGCTTAGCTGGATGGGATAGTTCTCCAGGATCCTCTCCGTGTCGGGCAGGGCGACATCTCGCAGCGCCTGGAGAGCCCGCTTTCGTATCTCCTTCTTGGAGAGGCGGTCCCTGAAATTGGAGTATTTGATCGCATCCATCAGCTGCTCTCCGATGGTAAAAACGGGGTTGAGGGCCGCGGTGGGGTCCTGAAAGATCATCGAGATCCCCTGGGCCTGAACCATTCGGATCTCCCTCTGTCCCATCTTCAGGATGTCCTGGCCATTGAAGAATATCTCGCCCTTGAAGATCCGTGCCGGGGGTATGGGCAGGATCTGCAAAGTCGATTTGGCAGTGGTAGTCTTTCCACAACCAGTCTCCCCAACCAGGCCGACCTTCTCCCCCTCTTCCATGGTCAGGTTAACCCCGTTGAGGACCTTGAGAGTCCCCCCATAGACATCAAAACCCACGTGTAAGTCCCTTATTTCCAGCAACCTGGCATCCATCTCCGTCTAGACCTCCTCCACCGCCAGCATATCCCTGATCCCATCACCGAGTAGGTTGAAACCCAACACGACGAGCATAATGGCAAATGCTGGAAACACCGCTATCCACCATTGGTCCGGCATGTATCGAGCCCCATCGGCAACCATTGTACCCAGATCAGGTGTGGGAGGCTGGGCACCGAGCCCGACAAAGCTCAAGGCCGAACCGAGTAGGATAACCCACGCCATGTCCAGGCTGATCTTCGTGAAAATCGGGCCATAGCAGTTAGGAAGTATCTCCCTGAAGAGGATATGGAGTCTTCCTGCACCGGTAACTTCAGCAGACTGGACGAAGAACTCATTCCGTAACGATGAAGCAATGCCGTATATCATCCTACAGTACCATGGCCACCACATGAGCGAGACGGCCATCATCGCATTGAACACGCTCGGGGTCAGAACAGAACATACCGCCAGGGCCAGGACCAGGGGCGGAACCGAGACGAATATGTCCGTCGTCCGCATAATTACCGTTTCTATCCAGGTCCCCTTCTTATAGCCAGCCAACAATCCCAAGGTGACCCCTACCGGGACAGTAAGGGACAGGACTACCACTCCCATCGCCATGGAGAACCGAAACGCAAAGAAGATCCGACTGAGGATATCCCTTCCAAACACATCGGTCCCAAACAGGTGTTTTAGGCTGGGAGGTTTACTCGCTTCGGCGAAATTAACAAAGCTCCCCGCGTGCTCAGGGTAAGGCGCGACATAGGAAGCAAAAGTCAGTAAGAAAAAGATCAGGAGGACTGTGGTGGCTCCAATGATAGAAAGGGGGTTCCTGGAAAACTTATACCAGGCTTTCTTGGTCCCTTCCCACCTTCTCGCCAAGGTTGAACTCCGCGCTCGTTCCATGCTATTTGCTCCTTTCAACTCCGAGTCGAATTCGTGGATCGAGCCAGGAAACGATTATGTCAACGATGATATTCACGATCAAGAATATCAGCCCTATGATCATGATTACGGCAACAATGGCATTCAGATCCTTGCGCAACATCACATTGATCCCATAGCGGGATAGGCCCGGCCAATTGAAGATCAATTCGACGAGAAAGGCCCAGCCCAGTTGGGCCGCGAAATCCAAGGCCAGCACCGATACAGTCGGTATGAGCGACAACTTCATGAGATACTTGGCCATGATCTTTCGCTCGGGGATCGCCTGGGACCTCTCCAGGGCGATAAAATCCCTCTGGAGATTGTCGGTCATGCTCGACCGGGTGATCCTTGCCTCCTGAGCCATGGGTCCGAGGGCCAAGGCGACCGCAGGCATGAGGAGATGCTTTAGGGCATCGAAAAACGCGGCAAAGTCGCCCGCGATAAGGCTGTCGATCGTGATCAGTCCGGTAATGGTCGGTGGACGAGTTATCCAGGGGCTCAGCCGCCCCGAGGTCGGCAGAATGTTCAAAACATACCCGAAGAGCAACAGAAATAGGATCGCAAATACAAAGGCAGGGGTGACCACCCCCATATAGGAGATCACCCGAACCGCGTTATCGGGCCACCGATTGGCATATCGAGCCGATGCAACGCCAAGGAATATCCCACAGGTCGACATGATGAACCCACATAACAGCATCAGCTCCAACGTTGCCGGGAAGAACTCCTTTATATCACTAGCTACATCGCGACGGGTGAATATCGATTTTCCGAAGTCCCCATGGAGCGCCCCCCTTATCCAATAGTAGTATTGGGCATAGAGGGGCTTGTCCAAATGTAAACTCTTTCTGAAGTTCTCCACGACCCAGGCGGGAGCCCGCGGTCCCATGGCCATCCGTGCCGGGTCCCCGGGCATCACCCGAGCGATGAGGAACACCAGTATCGAGAGCCCCAACAGGACAAATACGGAATGTAATAATCTCCGTGAGAGAAAAGTTATAAATCCCATACGATCTTAAAGTTCTCCTTTCAACACAAAAGAGACAGAGAAACGGATCTAATTCTTTGCTTTGTGCGCCCAGAATACGTCAATCACCATAAATAGAATGCATTCCCAAAATCAAGAACCGAGGTTAAACCCCAGGATGAAACCTAGAAGCTGGCATCATTCCCGACGAAAAACCCTCCCAGCTCCTTGAACCGGGAGGGTTTTTCGTCGGTTCTCGTCATTCCTCATCTCTACTCTGGGATTTCGAGTCTCCCCTGGTCCCTCCCGCTTCGAAGGTCATTTCGGTTTCTTTTCCGGATACACCTGGATGAAGCGGCAATCAAAGTTATAACCCATTACCTTAATGCCCTCACCCTCTTTTGTCGCGGGCCAGTCGATATAGGCTGATTGATAGGCGTGAATCCGCGGTTGCTCGTAGAGGCAGAGAGAGGGGCAGAGCTCCACGATCTTCTCCTGTATATCACGATATTTCTTGAACCTCTCTTCCCTGTCTATGGTGGCTATGGAATCATCGATCATTGTGTCGATCTTGGAATCCAACAGCCATTCGTTCTGCTCCCATGTGGCGGCGGACTTCGAATGATAGCGTGACTCCAGCAGCGAGCCCGCCTCGGCATAGTGAGGAGCGACGTAGATCGTTGCGATGTTTGGGCTTAACTCCTGATCAGCGGTCTTTTCAACCATCGATAACCACGGGGTCTTGACTACATTCACCTTAATCCCAATTTCCGCCATATTGGACATGAAGAGCAGGGCTGCTTTCTCTTCATCCGGAACATCGGCGACCCAGTGAACCTCAACCGGATACTGATCAAGCTTGCCGTAGTATTTCGATTTCTTCATCTCCTCCTTTGCCTTCTCCAAATCCCGGCGGTTCTCTGGTATCTTGGGGTTATCTCCGGGGAAACCCGTTGGTACGGGTCCCCTCATCGGTCGAGCCCCGGGGTATATTTCATATATGGTCTTATAATCCATCGCCAAAGACAAGGCTTTCCTGAAGTGAACATCGTCCGTCGGTGGCTTTCTGGTGTGTATCATGTAGTAAAAGACTGATCCGAGATAGAGCGTTATCAAATCTACGCCTTCAATGGCATCCAAGGTCTTTTGGGCTTCAGTCGTCTGCCATTGGTCGGAAATCTCGAGCTCCCGCCGTGCCACCATCGTCCTTACCGTGACAGGCTCAGTAGTCCCAATGAATTTGACCTCATGCGGCGCATTGGGTGCAAACTTCCCCCAATAGTCGTTGAACTTCTCCATGAGCAGATACTCCTCCAACCGCATCTCCTTCACCTCGTAAGGACCGGAGCCACAATCATGGGTCAGGAGGTATTCCTTGGCGTAGTCACCGAACTTACCATACGGCCCAGGAGTTTTGATATGTGCCATCACCTGGTCCTTGTTCAGGATGTAGAGCCGCACGATTGCGGCGAGGAATGGGCCGTAGGGTTGGCTCATATGAAACCTGACGGTGTATTTGCCGACAACTTCGCTGCGTTTTACCCGCCCCTGGAACAGATAGGCATAGCCCTCCCCTATGGCAAGCAGCCTATCCATGCTAAAAGCAACGTCCTCAGCC
>CAYQOD010000029.1:0-13269 GCA_964419065.1 uncultured Thermodesulfobacteriota bacterium
CTTTTATGTACCTTCACGCGGCATCCACTCTTGGCACCAAAGACCTGAGCAAAATGAACGCCATCTCCTTCCACCACCACATCGATATCGTAGTTCTCCCTCCTCAGGATCAGGTCCCTGACGAACCCTCCCACGGCATAGACCTGATACCCCAACTCCTCTCCCACCCGACCGAGTTCCTGCAGGAGCTCGATGACGTGGGGCGGTAATTTCTCCTCCATGAGCTTGGTGAGCACCTTTTTTCCCGTATAAAGAGGGCTCAGCGGGGAGGGGATGAGGGCGTCGTGCAACGCGCGCAAGAGGTCTGTTCTGGTGATCCCCCCGATCAGCCTTCCCCCCTCCACCACCGGCAGAAATCTCTGATTGCCTCCCACAATATACCCTTGCACCTCTCGCAAGGGGGTATCAGCTCCCACGACCGCAAAATCGGTGGTCATATATTCCCTCAGCGAGAGGGGACCCAAGCCATGGAGGACCCCCTTCTCTACGGTGGGGCGCGAGATTAATCCCACCAACGCCTCCCCCCGCACGACCGGCAACACATTGATAGTATAGTACTTGTTCAATATCTCATGAGCCTCGTGGAGAGTGGCCCCCTCTTGGATGGTCTTGAGGGGAGAGATCATGATATCCTTGGCCCTCACCTTTGGCTTCACCACCTCATGCAGGATGCTCAGCAGCCTCTCTTTCGCCTGTACCATGGTCAAATCCTTGACAGTGGCTGAGGCGGCGGTGGGATGTCCGCCTCCGCCGAACTCTACGGCCACGTCGGCCACGTTCACCTCCTCCACCCTGCTCCTGCAGATGAGATAGATCCGATCCTCCATCCTGATTAAGGCGAAGATGGCGTTGAGGTTCTCCATGTCCTTCAGCTTATGAATCAAGACTGCTACATCTCCGATATACCTATCGGAGGAGCCGGTTGTTACCACCACCTCTACCCCTCGGATATTGTATCGCTCCGCTGACCGGATGAGATCGTTGAGCAAAAAGACCTGCTCAGCGGTCAACTCCCGCGTGATCATATCGGAGATGATATTGAGGCTGGCCCCTTTCGCGAGGAGATAGGCGGCGGCGTAAAAGTCTTCTTCGGTGGTGGAGCTAAAGGTGAGAGATCCCGTATCTTCGTAGATCCCCAGCATCATGACAGTGGCCTCATCAGGGGTGATGGTGACCTCCCTCTCCTTCAATATCTTGAGGAGAATGGTGATGGTAGCCCCACTCTCTTCTATCTCCTCGACGGTTCCCCGCACATCGTCCGCTGAGGGGGGATGGTGGTCGTAAACATGGATCTCCAGATCGTGCCTGTCCACGATCTGGGCAAATTTTCCGATGCGAGACCTCTGTCGGGTGTCCACCATGATGAGCCGGGTAATATCCTTCAACGCTATATCCTTCATCCGATCCGCTTCCAGGATGTAGAAGGTGGAGCGAACAAAGAAGTCCCGCAACCCCTTCTCCTGAGACCCCGGAAACACCAGCTTGGCCTCCGGATAGAGCTTGTGGGCGGCCAGCATGGAGGCCAAGGCGTCGAAATCGGCATTGATGTGGGTAATGATGACGTCCACGAACCCTATCCCCTAAACTTTTATAACCTAGAAAAGGTCACTATGTAAAGGAGGGATGATGATTATCTTGCACTGGGGCTTCGTATATGGTAAAGGTGATCGTATCGCAATAAGGAGAGCAGCAATGGCCAGATGTCTCAGGTGCGGCAACACCTCTCACTTCAACGCCTGGTGTTCAATCCAGAAGGTCCTCGAGGTAGAGTTCAGTGAGGATGAAGAGCTGACAGAGATCATCGGGGAACCCGCGGATGAAAACCTCCACGGTCTCGAGGAGATCGAATTAATGGAAAATGACCTGGCATTCGCGATGGTGAGCTGCGCCTCGTGCGGGAGCAGGGAGATAGCGATTAATGGAAAGGACGATATCCTCTCGCTCCGTATCCATAACTGAGGTATACGACAGAGCTATCCGCCCCCTCCGGGCGGCAGAGTGATCTTGACTACTTGACCCGCCTCTCCTAAAAATCCCACGCCCCTGCCGTCAAAGGTTACTGTCACACCACCTGCGTTTCCTATCAAGAGCTCAAAGGGATAGGGGCTTGTGCGGGTGTACCTTTCTCCTGAATAGAGAATAACATCAAAGGGAGGGGAGGTCCCTTCACGTACCTCTATCCATGTCCTCTCCGAAGCCTCAATGACAAGGGTATGTTCCTGCGAAGGCAACGGTTTCTTTTCTTCCTCTTGTAGGCCTTCATGAGGTGGAGGTGTCGACTCATCAATGGATGGAATGAGTAAGGAGGGTTGTACTCGATCTACCGTAGCTATACGTTTATTAGTCGAGTGATCTGTCGAAACGGTTGTCTTGCCTGCCTCCTCTTGAGGTCCACCTGCTGACAGTAGAAGGAAGGCTAGTATGATAGCCATCGCTACGATGCCCCCTGCGAAAATATATCTTCTGGGCATCACCTTTTTATTATCGAAGAATGGTTCATCCGTCGTATCTTTCCGCTTCCATTCATTATATCGCACCAGAACCTCTTCAGGGTTCAGGCCAACATATCGTGCATAGGCCTCTAGAAACCCCTTTAGAAAAACCTCAGGGGGTAGAACCTCTGCTCGATCATTCTCCATGGCCTCCAAGATGGTACGGCGGATCTTGGTGGCCCGTGAGATCTCTTCCAGTGAGATCTTTCGTGCCTCACGCTCGTTCCTTAAGTAGGTGCCAAAACTCTCCATGGTCACTACACCATATCGCGCTTCTTGATCTCTGTCAATCCCCGATTAAGCGAGGCCAAACTCCCGCAAGGCATAATCCTTCTTCGTCCAGTCCTTCTGGATCCTCACCCAAAGCTCGATATATACCTTGGCACCCAGGAGTTGCTCGAGGTCCATCCGTGCTCGTTTGCCGATCTCCTTTAACATTCTTCCACCCTTTCCGATGAGAATCCCCTTCTGCGAATTTCTCTCCACATTTATAGAGGCCCGTACCCATATCACCCCTCTCTCCCTCTCCTTGAAATCCTCTACCACCACCCCGCACGAATAGGGGATTTCCTGATGCGTCAATTGAAAGATCTTCTCCCGAATGATCTCCCGCGCTATCAACCGCTCCGTCTGATCGGTGATGATATCGTCTGGATAGTACTGCGGGCCGGGTGGGAGGAGCGCTATAATCGTCCTCTCTAAGAGATCAACGCCCGTTCCTTCAAGGGCCGATATCCGCATAACCTCAGTATACGGAAAGGGAGGAGAGAGATCCACCGCAACGTCGCCGCCTCGCACCAGATCGATCTTGTTGATCACTGAGATGACTGGGGCCTTGACATCCTGCAGGACCTCCCATACCAGCTCCTCCCCCCGCGGGAAGGGATCAGGGGCTTCCACCATGTGGAGAACTATATCGGCATCGTGTACGGCACCTCTGGCCGCATTGAGCATAGATCTGTTGAACTTGGAGATGGCCTCGTGAATACCCGGGGTATCGACGAAGAGGATCTGCGCAGAGGGGAGGGTTTTGACCCCTACGATCCTATTCCAGGTGGTCTGGGGCTTGGGTGAGATGATGGCGATCTTCTCGCCCATGAGACGATTGAGCAGGGTTGACTTTCCGACGTTGGGTCGTCCGACGATAGGGACAAAGCCCGAACGGAAATCATCTCCCCCCTTCTTCACCTTCCCCCTCCTCTTTCTTCTTTTTGATGGTATACTGGATAAGTCCCTTGATGGTTTTGCTCCTCTTGGCACCCCCGAGGATCACCTTGAGGTCTTCATAGACCGTGGGGTCATTGATGATGGCGCCTAAACTCCCCTCTCCCTGCTCCACCTTCTTGACGATGTTCTTGGCGGATTTGGCAGTGGAAGAGAGATCCTTCATCATCTCATCTGCGGAGCCGGAGGCCACCGACAGATTCTTCACCAACTCCCCCCCTGCTGGATCATACAGGACTGCATGGGCAAACCCCTTTCCTGACCTGATCTGAGTGCTGATCTCTTTGATGTCCAACAGGATGGTGTTGATGGCGTCGATGGCCTCCTCGGCCTTCGTCATATAGGCAAAGAGATCAATGGGGTCAATGCTCTGTATGTGCGCCTGGTCCGATAAGGCCCCCTTGTCCGGTGATCCCATGGTGATCTCTACATATTTATCCCCCAACAGGCCCATCGTCTGGATGCTTGCGACCGAGTCCTCCCTGATTCGCTTCTGGACCTTCCTGTTTATCTTCATCTCTACCTTAATGGTCTTCTCCCCTATATCTCTTGCGAAATAGATGGCGCTCACCCTGCCCACGGTAAGGCCGGCCAATCTCACCGGGGAGCCGATGATCAACCCCTTGATATTTGAGAACGAGACCCACAGGGTGTACTGGCTCTGGAAATACCGCTGATGGCTCCCGATGGCGAAGATGGCCACGGCGAAAAGCAGGAGAATGATCACCACAAAGGCCCCTACCTTTACCTCAGTAAATTTGGTCGGTTTCATCCTCTCCTCCTTGCATTATTCTTCTTCAATGATCTCGTCAGCGATGAAGCCCCTGACCGCGGAGAGTTCAGAGGACATGAACTCCTCCTTCGTCCCCACCATGACGATCCTCCCTCTATGCAACAGGGCTAAACGGTTCGTCACCACATAGGCACTAGTAAGATCATGGGTGACCACGATGGAGGTGACCTTGAGGAGCTGCTGGAGCTCAACGATGAGGTGGTTTATCCGCTTGGTATTGGCCGGATCGAGACCTGTGGTGGGCTCATCATAGAGGATGATCTCCGGGTCGATGGCGATGGCCCGGGCCAATCCCACCCGTTTCTTCATCCCTCCGCTCAGTTCCGCAGGCATCTTATCCTCCACCCCCTCCAGCCCTACCACGCTCAGTTTCTCCCTCACAACCCCCTTGATCTCCTCTTCAGGCAGACGGAAGTGCTCCCTGATGGGGTATGCCACGTTCTCCCCGGCGCTGAGGGAGTCGAAGAGAGCAGCCCCCTGAAAGAGCATCCCGATCTTTCTCCGGATGGGGAAGAGCTCATGTTCACCGAGGGGAACGATATCCTTTCCCTCGATGCGTATTGCCCCCCGATCGGGCTTCTCGAGACCGGTGATGAGCCTGAGAAGGACGCTTTTGCCCGTGCCGCTCCCACCCAAAATGGTGATGGTCTCACCCTTCTCTATCTCGAGATCCAATCCCTTCAGGACCTGGAGGTCATTGTAGGACTTATAGATGTCCCTGATTTCGATGATCGGTTGTACCATCGCTACAGTAACATAAAGAGCTTGGTCAAAAAGAAATCCGATATCAAGACCAGAATGGAGACCACGACCACTGTCGTGGTGGTGGAGCGCCCGACTCCTTCGGTCCCCCCTCTGGTGATCATGCCCTGGTAGCACCCGATGATTGCGATGATGAGGGCAAAAAAGAAGGTCTTTCCCACACCACTGGCCACATCCTGCAACGCTATGTTCTCTAGGATTGTGGTGAAATAGTAGTAGGGGCTGATCCGGAGTTCTAAAATACTGATGATGAGCCCTCCCATGATCCCCAGGATGTCGGCCACAATGGTGAGGAGTGGGAGGACTACCACCGTAGCGACCAGTTTGGGCACCACCAATTTCTTCACCGGGTCCGCCCCCATGACCCGGATGGCATCGATCTGCTCGGTCACCTTCATGGAGCCGATCTCAGCAGTGATGCCAGAACCGACCCTCCCCCCTACCATGATGGCAGTGAAGACCGGTCCGATCTCCCTCACCAGAGAAATGGCCACCACCAGCCCGATAAAGCCCTTGGCCCCGAAACGGCTCAGGGCATAGGCGGTCTGTAGGGCCAGGACCATCCCCGTGAAGATGGCGATGACATTGACCACCGTCAGGGAACGGACGCCGATGTAATCCATCTCCTGCATGATGAGTCCTAAGTGATAAGGGGGCCTGATTCCAGACGAGACTGCCCGAAAGAAAAGGAGGCTTGCTCCTCCCACATAGGTGAGGACAGATCTCACTGGCTGCAGGATGAGAGCGATCGGTCTTGTCACTGGGGTCTCCTGGGTTGGAGGAAGCTGATGGTGTTGAGCACGTGGTGAAATACCTCTCGCTTCCGTGAAAACACCTCACTCGGTGCCCAAAAGATGAGATCGTAGAGCATCCCCTCTCCCTTTACCACATAGACCTCAGCCGTTACCGCGATCCCCTCCGCAACTCCTTCCAAGACAGTCTTCACCGTCTCTCTCCCCTGGACTTCTATGGTATCCTGGGAGATGATTTTCTTGCGCTCAAAGGCGATGAGGAGGTGGCGGGCGAGGATGAACAGGTCCATATCCTCCTGTAGGGGGGTCACGTTTACCACCATGGTAGCCCCGTCTTGCGGGTCCCACAGGGCACAATTGACCTCCTCCCACGACACCATCGCCCACTCTCCCGGGGGAAGGAGGAACTCAAAATATCCCTGAGAATCGCGATATTTCCCCCCTTCCACTGGATGGGAAATGGGGGCACAACTGAACCACCAGAGGGGAAATATGAGAAGGGAGAGGGGCAGCAATCTGAGATAAATCCTCGGCATATAACAATAGCTTAAAAGACTTCAGGAGTAAAGTCAACCGCATGAGATTCGGCGTTTAGAATCAGCATCCCTTGTTCCTCTCATTTCTCTTCTCCCCTGATGGAAAGGACGGAGGGCGAGCCCTTCGGATACGAGACATGTCGACGAGCTCATGTCGAGTCGCTCAGGACCGAGCAGCTTGCGGCGAGCCCTTCGACCAATATCTCAGGGCTACGAGTCAGACCGATTAGCTCAGCCGAGCGGGCAGGGTGAGGCGGGATCGGTACGACCCGCCCTAGAGACCAGAAGGCCTCCGTGGGCGATTTTCCCTTGACAAGTCCACAAAGGGATGATATTATCAAAAATTGAATTTAATTTATAATTACATTTTTCTTAGCCCACACAGACAGTGTGAACGATCATGAATCAAGACGCCCAAAGACACCTTGGTACCAATAAGAGACAGTCACCGCAGGACTATACCGAGCGCGCGTACATAGGTATACGGCGGATGCTCTTTCTGAATGAGATTGCACCGGGCCAGAAGCTCCACTACCGGGACCTGGCCGAACGGCTGAAGATGAGTCCTACCCCCGTCATCCAAGCCATGAAGTGGCTGGAATTTCAAGGCATTGTCGCGCATGAGAAAAACCGTGGTTACTATATGGAGCCCATTAACATCGACGAAGTCCGAGAGATCTACGAACTGCGGGAGGCGGTGGAGCTATCACTCCTCCCCCGCAGCATTGAGCGCCTGAAGGCAGAGGGGGTTGAACGCCTGAAGATATCTCTGGAGGCCTATTGTGAGTCGTGCCGCGAGCGATACACCAAGCAGAGACTCCTGAAGGACATGGAGTTTCACATGACGTTGGCCTCCCTCTCGGGAGGAAAGACCGCGCAGCGCATCCTGCGTCAGTTGTTCGATCTGCTCTACCTCAAGTATAAGGTGGAGGTCCTCTTCTCGCGCCCCATGCAGCATGTGGATACTGAACACCGAAAGGTCTTTGACCGGGTAGCTGCCCGAGACCTTGCAGGGGCGTGCGAGGCCCTCTCCGGGCACCTCAGAAACGTCAGCAATCACGTCGTGGAAGGAATTCGTCGAGACATGGAGGAGAAAGAGACCCTCCTGTTTTAGAGGATGCAGTGTCCGCCAAGAGTTCGAGCGCAAAAACGGGGTATGTGACCGAAAAAAACAGAGTCACCCCCGGCACCTACTACCTCTCCGGAGATGAGGCGGTGGCAGAGGGGGCCATCGCGGCCGGGTGCGGGTACTATGCGGGGTATCCGATAACCCCCTCCAGCGAGATCATGGAGCGACTCTCAGTACGGCTTGGGGAGCTGGGGAGGATATTTATCCAGATGGAGGACGAGATCGGCTCGATCTGCTCGGTCATCGGGGCCTCGTGGGCGGGTGCAAAGGCCATGACCGCCACCTCGGGACCGGGGTTCAGCCTCATGATGGAGGCCATCGGCTACGCCGCCTTTACCGAAACCCCTATCGTTGTGGTGGATGTCCAGCGGGCAGGACCGTGTACCGGTCAGGCCACGCGGGTGGGCAGTGGAGACATCATGCAGGCCAAGTGGGGCTCGCACGGGGACTACCAGGTCATCGCCTATTCACCGTGGTCTGCACAGGAGATGTACGATTTCACCATCCATGCCTTTAATATGGCGGAGCGGTACCGAGTACCGGCTCTGGTACTGGCCGATGAGGCCGTGGGACACCTGCGTGAAAAGATCGTCATAGGGAAAGCGGTGGAGATCTACAACCGTGTGAAGCGCCCCGGCGCCCCCCCGTTCGACACCGCAGCCATAGATGGGGTACCGCCCATGCCCGCCTTTGGGGAGGGGACAAATCTTTTGGTAACCGGTTCCACCCATGATGGGCGCGGTTTCCGCAAGACGGACGATCCCGAGGTCCATGCGCGCCTGGTACAGCGGCTTCACCGTAAGATCATGGATCACCGGGACGAGATCGTCGACGCAGAGGAACACTATCTCGATGGGGACCTCGAGGCAGTCGTCATCAGCTATGGATTTACTGCCCGGAGCGCCCTCTTTGCCGTGCAGCGCTTGCGTGACGAAGGCAAGAGGATCGGGATGCTGCGGCTCAAGACCCTCTGGCCCTTTGCCGACCGGGCGGTAGCCCAGGTCAGTGAGCGTGCGGAGCGGATCTTCGTCCCTGAGATGAACATGGGGCAGGTGGCCGGTGAGGTGATAAAACATGCCCGCTGCGAGGTGGTCATGTACCATCAGACCAATGGGGAGATCATCCACCCCCAGGCCATCCTGGAGGAGTTGCGGAGGATCGTGTAGTGGCTCGTGACCTTGATGAGTATCTGCGTTCTGAAATACAGACGACCCCCTTCTGCCCCGGCTGCGGACATGGCATCCTCTTGGGGCTGATCGTGCGTGCGATAGACGAGATCGACTTGGATATGCAACAGGTCCTCTTCGCCTCGGGGATCGGGTGTGCTGCGTGGATACCCAGCCCCCACTTCAAGGCCGATACCCTCCATACCCTCCACGGCAGGGCCATTCCCTGTGCCACCGGCGCAAAGCTCGTTAACCCTGCGCTGACCACCATCGTCGTCAGCGGGGATGGTGATCTGGCCTCCATCGGTGGGAACCACCTGATCCACGCCGCCCGCAGAAACATCGATCTGACGGTGATCTGCGCCAACAACATGATCTACGGGATGACGGGCGGACAGGTCGCCTCCACTTCCCCCGTCGGTGCGAAGACAGCCACCACAGGCACGGGTAACCCCTATCGTCCCTTTGACCTCTGTAAGCTGGTGGAGGCAGCAGGGGCGGCCTATGTGGCCCGGTTTGCCGTCATACAGCCCCTCTCGCTGATCGCGGCCATAAAACGGGGTATAACTACCGAGGGGTTCGCCTTTATCGAGGTCCTCTCCCCCTGCCCAACCCAATTCGGCAGGAGAAATCGGCTTGACACCCCGGCAGAGATGATCGAGACGCTCAAGAGACTCTGTGTCAGCAGAGAGGAGGCCTGTGGGATGAGCCCAGAGGAGCTGCACGATCGGATCATAACAGGGGAGTTCGTCCATGGCGGGGATTAGACAGGTTCGCCTGTGCGGGTTTGGAGGTCAAGGGATTATCCTGGCCGGAGTAATCTTAGGACATGCCGCCATCAAAGACGGCAAGTGGGTTGCCGGTTCGAGTTCCTATGGTGCCCAGGCCCGGGGGGGATATGCCCGATCCGATCTGGTGATAGCGGGGGAGCCGATTGTGTTCCCCCACGTGATCAAGGCCGACATCCTCATCGCTATGTCGCAGGCGGCCTATGAACAGTACCGAGGGGATGTCGCTGTCGACGCAATGGTTTTTTTCGACGAGCAACTGGTTTCACCGCAACCGATGAACGGTGTTACGCAGGTGGCCATCCCTGCCACCTCATGTGCGACGAAGGAACTGGGGCAGAAGCAGGCGGCCAACATGGTAATGCTGGGCGCCGCGGTGGCGGCAACCGGTGTGGTGAGTAAAAGAGCGCTTTTTGCTGCCATCAGGGAGCACGTAGATAAACGGTTTCAGGATCTAAACCTCAGGGCGGTTGAGGCGGGTATGGCCGTTGGAAAGGGACGATGACGATTATCGGAAGGACGCATAGACCGGTCGTAGACAGGGAGCGGTGTGGGAGGTGCAGCGTATGCGTGCGGGGATGTCCTGCCGAGATCTTGCCTGAGCTCAGATCCGATCTGGACACCACACGGGGGTACGTCTATGCAAACGTCGAATCGATACGGGGCAACACCCTCCCTCCGTGTACCGGCGCCTGCCCCCTCGGCCAGCAGGTGCAAGAGTACGTGCAGTTGCTGCACGAGGGGAGGATCCGTGAGGCCCTCCTAGTGATCCGTCAGGACAACCCCCTTCCCGGGGTCTGCGGTTACATCTGCCACCATCCGTGCGAGCAGGCCTGTGTGCTGGCCGGTTGGGATGAACCGGTAGCCATTCGCGAGCTGAAGCGGTATGCGATCCAGTACGAACGGGACCACCGCGAAGAGACCCTTGACCTGTTATTGGCGAAAAAAGCTGGCTCCGCAGGAAAGAAGGTCGTCATGGTCGGAGCGGGTCCTGCGGGCCTTGCCTGTGGTTTTGAGCTGGTCATGGCTGGTTACCAGGTCCATGTGCTCGATGCCCTTCCCAAACCGGGCGGGATGCTGATCGGTGGGATACCCGCCTTTCGGCTTCCCCGATGGGTGGTCGATCATGATGTAGACATGATTCGCTCCCTAGGGGTGGATTTTATTCCTTCCTTCCGTCTGGGAAAAGATGCGACCATCCAGGGACTTATGAGGCACGAAGCCGATGCGTTCGTACTGGCCACAGGCGCCTGGAAAGACCTGACACTGGAGATCGAGGGAGAGGGTATTCAGGGGAGCCTGTCCTGTCTGGAATTTCTCGAACGTGTCCATACGGGCAAAGAAACATCCATCTCAGGCCGGGTCCTGGTCGTCGGGGGCGGAAACGCCGCGATCGATACCGCCAGGTGCGCCCTTCGGCTCGGGGCCCGGGAGGTCATCATCCTCTACCGCCGAAGCCGAGAAGAGATGCCCGCGATCCCCGAGGAAGTAGAGGCTGCCATACATGAAGGCATCAGAATCGAGTATCTGGTTGCACCGAAGCGGATCCTCTCCAACAGGGGAAAAGTAACAGGCCTCGAGCTGATGCGCACCGAGATCGGCTCCCCGGATGAATCAGGAAGAAGGCGTCCGGTTCCCGTGGAGGGAAGCGAGTATGTGGAGCCTGCGGACATGGTGATTGCGGCGATCGGTCAGCGCCCGGATCTCGCCTACTTGGAGGACGGGGCTGTTACACCTTGGGGTGGTATCTCCTGTGACCAGAAGGGTATGGTATCAGGGGTCCACGGGGTCTTTGCCGCGGGAGATGCCGTGACAGGCCCTTCCACGGTGGTTGAGGCGCTGGCATCCGGGAAGGCGACCGCGCACTCCGTTATGCGCTATCTTAAACGGGAGGAGTAACAGGGATGCTGAATCGGGATTGCAAGCGCACGACGAGACCGCGGGGGAAACAGGAGGAAGAGACGAGGATCGATTTTAAGCACCATAATCCCCCCCTCGGTGCCGATGAGGCCGCATATGAGGCCTCCCGCTGCCTGGGAAACACGAGCTGTGAGGCGTGTGACGTCTGTCGCCTGCTGTGCCCGGATCTGGCCATTACCCGGGATGAGGTGAGCGGAGAGATCGCCGTTGACCTAGATTACTGCAAGGGGTGTGGAATCTGTGCCGCGGTGTGCCCCAAAGGCGCCATTATGATGGCCTTGGAAGAAGATGCATCTCCAGGGCATTGAAAGGGATAATACCGGTTTGGTACTCAGTATGAACACGGGAGGGGTACTATGAAAAGATCATGTATCAGTGCAGGTTATTGAAGGGAGGGAATCTATGAGTAAATACCCTGTGATAAAGACACCACTTCCCGGGCCCCGCGCGTCCGAATTGATCCAGGTGGATAAGACCCATGTGTCCCCCTCGTACACCCGGGCCTATCCACTGGTGGTCGAAATGGCCCAGGGTCTCTGGGTCCATGATGTAGACGGCAACATGTTCCTGGATTTCACCGCAGGCATCGCGGTATGTGCTACCGGACATTGTCACCCCCACGTGGTCGAGGCCATCAAAGAACAGGCAGATCGACTCTTGCACATGTCAGGGACCGACTTCTACTACACCGCTCAAATCGCCTTGGCGGAAAAGCTCTCTTCCTTGGTCCCGGGGGAGGGGATCAAGAAGGTCTACTTCGGCAATTCAGGGGCAGAGGCCGTGGAAGCCGCCTTCAAGCTGGCCCGCAAGCATACCCGTCGCGAATTGAACATCGCCTTCTTTGGGGCCTTCCACGGACGGACCATGGGGGCCCTCTCCCTCACCGCGAGTAAGACGATACAGAAAAAACACTACTACCCATTCGTTCCTGGGATAACGCACATCCCCTATGCGTACTGTTACCGCTGCCCGTACAACCTCTCCTATCCACAATGCGGTCTGGAATGCGTGCACTGGGTCGAGGAGACACTCTTTCGGACAACGATGCCGCCGGAAGAGGTGGCCGCCATCTTTGTCGAACCTATCCAGGGCGAGGGGGGATACATCGTTCCGCCACCTGAGTTTCACCGAGAACTCTATACAATTGCGAAGAACTATGACATCCTATGTGGTTGACGAGGTGCAATCTGGCATGGGCCGTACAGGCGCAATGTTTGCGATGGAGCACTTTGGGGTGGCCCCAGATATCATGGCCCTGGCCAAAGGTATTGCTTCTGGCATGCCCCTCGGGGCAATGGCAGCCCGGGATGAGATCATGGACTGGGAGGCGGGTTCTCATGCGTCCACCTTCGGGGGCAATCCGGTCTCGTGCCAGGCCGCCCTGGCGACCATCCGATTGTTAGAGGAAGGGCTCATGACGAATGCCACACAACAGGGTGAGCGCTTGATGGCGGGACTTCGGGGCTTGCAGAATTCCTATGAATGCATGGGTGATGTGCGCGGCAAGGGACTCATGATTGGTGTCGAATTGGTAAAAGACCGTGAGACCAAAGAGCGGGCCACTGAATGGCGCAACGAGATCATCAAGGGGGCATTCGAAAAAGGACTGCTGATCCTGGGATGCGGTGAAAACACCATCCGTTTCTGCCCAGCCCTCACGGTGACCGCGGAAGAAGTGGATGTGGGCCTGTCTATTTTCGATGAGGT
>CAYQOD010000030.1:0-13103 GCA_964419065.1 uncultured Thermodesulfobacteriota bacterium
CTCATTAATAGTTTTCAAATCCCCCCATCCCCCCTTTGCTAAAGGGGGGTAAGGGGGGATTTTCATGGTTTGTTGGTGAAGAAACAGTCATGAGAAATTCCTCCAAAACTGTTATGAAAGGGACAAGGATCTCTCTCAAAGGGTTTCAGGGGTTACGGATTCAAGGGTTCACGTAAGCGACAAACCCCGAATTCCTCCAATGAAACGGAAGCGTTCCAGAAGATTACTTATAAAGCCTCCTTTTCAGTCCTTCAATCATCTTCTCATATCGCTCTCCCTGGGCTCGCAGTATGATTTCCCTATGTTCGGCATCCAGATACCGCAGTATTATCCAGAGGGATTCTTTCGGCACCGCCTGGGGTAGCTTGTCCGCCCACTCTATAACAACAATTCCATTGCCTTGTATATATTCCTCATAGCCTATCTCACAGAGGTCTTTTTCGCCTTCAAGCCGATAAAAGTCTATGTGGAAGAGGGGAGGGGAGCCGTTATACTCATTGATAACGGTAAAGGACGGACTAGCCACCTCACCTTTGTCACATCCCATCCTCTCGGCTATCCCCCTGACAAACGTGGTCTTTCCCGCCCCCAACTCCCCGACTAGGGCGAGGATATCCCCCCCTGTAAGCATCTCCCCCACGAGCGACCCTATCCTCTCAGTCTCTTCGGCGGTGGGAGAGATGATCTCCACTATCTTCCCTGAAACCACGATCCTTGACCTCCTTGAGGACACAGGGGAGTTGCTCGATGATATCGCTGGCGATGAGGGAGATCTCTCCTACCTTTTGTGCAGCGATATCACCGGCCAGTCCGTGAAGATATACCCCCCATTTAGCGGCCTCCAGTGGTGGGAGGCCCTGGGCCAAAAAACCACCTACCATCCCTGTGAGGACATCCCCGGTGCCTCCAGAGGCCATGCCTGGGTTGCCGGTGGGGTTGATATAAACCTCTCCCTGGGGGGAGGCGATGACAGTTCTGTTACCCTTGAGAACGACGATACAGTTGTATGCAGTGGCAAATTCCCTGGCCGCACCTATCCTGTCTGTCTGAATTTCCTGAGTTGTCCTGCCCACCAGGCGGGCCATTTCCCCTGGGTGGGGCGTGAGGATGACAGGGCCCTTGCATGCCTTCAAGACCTCTGGTCGGGAGGCCAGGGCGGTAATCCCATCGGCGTCCACTACGAGAGGGACCTTGGCCATGGGGATAAGCCCTAAAAGAAGCTCTTGGACGTCGGGTTGGGTGGAGATCCCTGGTCCGAGGGCAAGGGCCGTCTTTCCATTCAAGAGCTGTATTATACGTCTCGATGAATCCGGGGAGAGATATCCCGTTGTTGCATCAGGCAGGGGCTCGGTCATGGCCTCAGTGAGTTTGACTTCAAGAATAGGGTTCAGGCTAGCTGGTATCCCCACCGTGACGAGCCCTGTCCCCGTACGCAGGGCTCCTTGAGAGACCATGGCCGCAGCCCCCGTCTTACCAGGTGAGCCGGCTAGGATAAGGAGATGACCGTAGTCCCCCTTGTGGGTCTGGGCAGGACGAGGGGGCAGGAGGTTCAAATCCAATTCTTCATGATCGAGGAGACGGGTTTTGATATCGGCCTCCTCTATGAGATAACGGGGGATACCGATATCCACGACCTCCAGCGTTCCCACATAATTCACGCCAGGGTGGACCACTTGCCCTATCTTAGCCAGGCCGAAGGCGACGGTCAGGTCGGTCTCGATGGCGTCTCCCAACACCCTTCCCGTAGTGGCATCCAAACCAGAGGGGATGTCCACGGCCATCACCGGTTGGGGCAGGGAATTGATGAAGGAGATAACGTTTTTGAGGTGGTCCCTTACTTCGGAGTTCAATCCGGTCCCTAAGATAGCATCGACGATAAGGCTTACCCCTGACACTTCCCTTTTTATTTTAGCAAAATCACCCTTATCAATAATTTCTGCCAATTCCCCCCCCATATTCACCCAGATCTGGAGGTTTGTCAGGGCATCACCATGTACATCGTCTAAAGATGCCAAGAGGTATACCGTGGTTCTTATACCCCAATTCTTCAGGTGTCTGGCGATAACGAAACCATCTCCTCCGTTATTCCCTCGACCGGCCAGGACAGCGACCCACCCGTCTTGGATCTCGGGGAAATAGTCGACCAGGAGTTCAGCAGCACTCCTCCCGGCATTTTCCATCAAGACGATCCCAGGGATACCGCACTCCTCGATAGCCCTGCGATCCAAATCTTGCATTTGATCAGCGGTTGCCAGTTTCACGTCACACCTCCAACACGACTTGGGCGACCCCATACTCCTCTTCATGAGAGATGCTCACAAAGATTCCCCGTATCCCCTTTTCCTGACAGATCCTCCCGGCCTCACCACAGACCATTAACTGGGGGCGTCCCATCGGGTCATTGAGGATCTCTATCTCTTTCCAGGCCACCCCCTGAAACATACCGACACCCAATGCCTTTAAAAAGGCCTCTTTGGCGGCAAAGCGCAAGGCCAAGTGCCTGCCCGGCCGTGCCTTCTGGTTGCAGATCGACACTTCCCGTGGGGTGAATACCCTCTCGCAGAAGTGTCTTCCCCATCGCTCCAGGGCCTTCTCAAACCTCTCTACTTTTACGATATCGACGCCGATACCATAGACCATGTTTACCAAAGATAACGAAAGAAAAGGGAAAAAGCAATGATTTTTCAAATACTTAATCTTGATAAACCCTTTGGCGTAATGAGTGCGTCTGAAGATACCTGATGGTAGGTTCCTTGGGGGGGAGGCGGTGTTCGAGCATAGTCCTTCGGTGCTGTCGAGGGCAGCACTACGTCCTGAGAGAATAAATTCGTCACCGAATTTATGACTCGATGGACTTAGCTATAGGTAGCTGTGTAGGCCTGATAGTAGATAACTGACCCCAAAATACGTGAAGATGACGGAACAAAAACCCACGATGGAGAGCAGGGCGGTCTTTTTACCCCTCCATTCGTGGGTGTATCTGGCGTGTAGGAAGGCAGCATAGATAAACCATGTAATCAGAGACCACGTCTCCTTGGGGTCCCAACTCCAATAGGTACCCCAGGCATAATTAGCCCATGCCGCCCCTGTGATGATCCCCAGAGTCAATAGGGGGAATCCAAGAACGATAGATTTATAATTCATTTCATCCAGGGCTTGTGATGGAGGGAGCCAGGTGATGGGGCCTCGAGGAGTTGATTCTCGTCTTGACTGGATCATGTAGATAATGCTTATGCCGAAGGCGATGGCGAAGGCCGCATAGCCGAGGAAACAGGTGATCACATGGATGGCGAGCCAGTTGCTTTGCAGCGCCGGGATGAGAGGACGGATCTCGCTCCGTACACCCGGTATGAGGGAGGTCGCCGCAATGGCGACGGCAGCCAGAGGAGAGGCGATGACACCGATGATCCTCTGGTGGTAGCGCATATCCACGATCAGGTATATCACAATGATAGCCCAGGAGAAGAAGATAAGAGATTCATACATATTAGAGAGGGGGACATATCCGTATCCCATGGCATGACTCTCCCCCCAGCGAATTACCAGGCCTGTCACGTGGATGAGAAAACCTATGAGGATGAGCCAGAAGGCGAATTTGCCTATCGCCTCCTTTTTGGTCATCGCAAAGAAGAGATAGAGGACAAAGGTACTGAGGTAAATGAACATCGAAACGTGAAAAAAGTAAGGATTGTACACCTCTACCCCTCTTCAGCGGTTTTACGATTATTGTACCTATCAAATATTGAAATGAGTGTCAACGATTATTATATTAAAGACCTCATCATGCGCTCCATGCGAGGATTGGAAGAAATGAACATTCGGTTCTTAGGGTACCCCGTGGAAAGGGTAAGGAGGAAATGAGGGAACGATGTTGCCCTGCGGGGGCCTCTCAAAGCTGGATGATCACCGTGAGATAACCTCATGGCTCAACGGGACTACTACGAAATATTAGGAATACCTCGTAATGCCTCCGGAGAGGAGATAAAGCGGGCCTATCGACAAATGGCCCTGAAGTACCACCCTGATCGGAACCCCGGTGATAAGGACGCGGAAGAACAATTCAAGGAGGCGGCAGAGGCCTATGAGGTTCTGAGAGATTCCAAGAAGAGAGAGATATACGATTTCTACGGTCATGAAGGATTGAAAGGCGCCGGGTTTACGGGTTTTAGGGGTTTTGACGATATATTTTCAACCTTCAGCGATATCTTCGAGGAATTTTTCGGTTTTTCCCCTCGTTCCGCTCGCAGGGGTGCCGTCCCCGGGGCTGATCTGAGGTACGATCTGAAGATATCCCTCTACGATGCGGCCTTTGGCAAGGAGACAGAGATCGAGATTGAAAAGAGGGTGCGTTGTGATCAGTGTAACGGAACAGGGGCCCAGCCCGGTTCTACCCCCCAGGTCTGTCCCCACTGTTACGGCAGAGGGCAGGTTAACCGCTCCCATGGTTTTTTCACCATCAGCACCACGTGCTCTCAGTGCCGCGGCGAGGGGAGGGTGATTACCAACCCTTGTAAAGGGTGTGGTGGGGGAGGGTTAGTAAAGAGACGAAAAAAGGTCTCGCTCAGAATCCCTCGAGGGGTTGATACCGGCTCCCGACTCAGACTGAGGGGTGAAGGAGAGGATGGGGAGAGAGGTGCTTCTCCAGGCGACCTTTACGTCATCATCTATGTGGAACCCCACGATTTTTTCGAGCGGGGGGGGGATGACATCATCTGCCGTGTGCCCATATCCTTCGCCATGGCCGCCATGGGGGGGGATATTGAGGTACCCACCCTGGATGGCACGAAAAAGATACACATCCCCCGAGGAACGCAACCGGGTGAGATATTCAGGTTAAAGAACGAGGGAATTCCTCACCTCAACGGCCGTGGCCGTGGAGATCAGATCGTTCAGACCATTGTCCAGGTACCCCATAAACTCACCAAAAGGCAAGAAGAACTCCTCAAAGAATTTGCCACCCTGGAAGAAGAAAAAGGGGGCGCATCGGGTAAGGGATGGTGGAGAAAGCAATAAAAGCCCGTTGCCCGCGATGTGGTGCAGCAATCCGTTGGCGAGGGAATCCCTCTCGCCCCTTTTGTTCAGAGAGGTGTAAACTCATCGATCTCGGAAAGTGGATAGATGAGGAGTATCGCCTCGCTGGCGAAAAACCCTCGTCTGAGGAGGAAGGAGAGGCGAAGGCAAGGAGTTAAATCCCCGCGTCCCTGACCTTTCACGTTATATTGGCTTGAAATATTTAATATCTAAGATACTTCCTTCCCTTTCCTTCTTAAGTTTAAAAACTGCCTCCACTGGCATCCCAATATAAACCTTTTCAAAATCGACCTCTCCCAGCCAATGAACAAGGAAACCCTGAGTCCCATCAATATGAATCACGGCGACAATCGAGGGTTTTTCTTTCCTTATTCCTTCGTAGGTCTCATAGCATTGGGTAAAGGTATGGACCATTCCTTTTGTTCCGACATCCAGATACTTATCCTCCAACCTAGCAAAACACTTTTCGCAAAATATTTTGGCAGGGACATAAATAGTATTGCATGCGTCACATTTGGAACCCAAAATCTTTCCATTCATGAGTTCTCGAAAGAACTTTTCGCCTGCCCTTCCAACGGTATAGATATAACTCATCGGGATTTGACCTTCCCAATAAGTGATGTCGGTCGTCTTCTGAAATCGCTCGATCAATGCCATATTCTCACCCCCTTACTTGATCGGTTTAAAATATTTGATATCGGTAATCGCCCCAGTTCTTTCTTCGGGTGATTTCCACACGGCTTTTACCTTCATGCCTCGATAAATTTTCCAGGGATCGACCTCATTCAGATGATGGAGGATGCCCATTCCCTTGGAAGCCCCATCAATTTCAATCACCGCCGGGGTGAAGGGTCGGGCTCCCCCTTTGATATCGAGGCGACCGGCTTTCCAGTCTACATAGCTGACCACCCAGGTGTTGACAATGCCTGTATCCTTGACATAGACCCATGCGCCTGTTGGGCACCAGCAGAGTTCACAGAACATTCTGGGAGGGATCAGGATACGATGGCACTTATCGCATTTCTTGGCAATGATCTTTCCGTTTTTCAGTTCTGCCAGATATCGACCGATTGCCGGACCATTGTCCCATGCGTATTTTAATTTAGGTGTCCATTTTACAGAGAGAACCTTTCCTTTCTGGATTTCCTCCGCACTCAGTTTCGTAGCGGTTTTGGTCACCATCTTTTCGGTAATCTCCATGATTTCACCCCCTTTAGTTTCTCATCACGACGACTGTCCCAACTTGCATCAGATCACCCCAGGCCTGTGCTAGACCGCAAGTGGGTTTACCAGGGACTTGCCTCTTGCCAGCCTCCTCCCTGAGTTGGAGGAAGATCTCGATGATCTTCATGACCCCTGTTGCGGCGATGGGATTCCCCACTCCCAAAGCCCCTCCAGATGGGCAACAGGGAAGGGTTCCTGTCCTTCGGGTCACTCCATCTAAGAGCATTTGAACAGAGCCGCCTTTCTTACAGAGTCCCAGACCCTCAATATGATGGAGTTCTTTATAAGTAAAGGGATCATAAGGTTCTGCAACATGGATTTCCTTGGAGGGTTCTCTGATGCCTGCCATTTTGTATGCCTGACGAGCAGCAACCTCTACATAATCAGGATAGTAAAGATCCCGAGTACACCAGTAGGCTGTATCTAGTGCCCAACCCACTCCATCAATCCAGATCGGTTTCTCAGTGACACGGCGAGCCACATGTTCAGCGGCCAATACAATGCAAGCCGCACCATCGCTCGTCGGACTGATATCGAGTCGATTCACTGGCCAGGCCATGATCTCAGAATTGAGGACATCCTGGACTGTGATTTCGGCACCTAATTGTGCCGAGGGATGATCCATCGCATTCTTCTTGTTTTTTACAGCCACTAAGGCGATGTCCTCTTTCTTATAGCCATAGGTGGTCATAAAACGATTCATCTCGATGGCAAAAATCCAGATGAGGGTAGGGTAGAGGGGTTGCTCGGTGGTATGGTCAAAGATGGTTAAGAATGCACCAGCAGGGTGCGGATAGGCAGAGGACATCTTCTCTTCTGCGACCACCAGACAAGTATCGAACATTCCCGAGGCGACATGGAACCATCCGTGGATTGGGGAGAGAACTCCTGTCCCACCACCCACATAATGCCTCATGTAGGGTTTTCGATAGGCCCCAGAACCATCTGAGAGATATTCCCCTTTCATATGAATACCATCGAATGCATCCGGTGCTGTGCCGTGGACGACACATTCGATGTCGGAAAGTTGCATTTCACAGGAATCTAACGCCATTTTCGTGGCCTCATAGGCCAGTTCCTTGGGCGTTTCCTGGACATTACGGTAAAATTTGGTGATGCCTGCTCCAACAATGGCCACTCTTCTCATTTTTTTCACCCCCTTTTTAATTGCTTAGGATCACTACAGTTCCAGTGGTTGTCGGGACGCCCCTCCAACTTTGGGCTAGTCCTGTGGTCACATTTTTAAGTTGATTCTTCCCTGCTTCACCCCTCAATTGTCGAACCACTTCAAGGACTTTATGTCCGCCATTGAGTTCATAGAGGTTTCCCACCCCAAGGCAACCTCCAGAAGGATTGACAGGAAATTCTCCGGTGATCTCAGTCCCTCCCATTTCAGTCAGAGGCCCTGCTTCTCCTTTTTTGCAGATTTTCATTGCTTCAAGATGTTGGAGTTCTTTATAAGAGAATTCGTCGTTGATCTCCGCAAAGTCAATCTCTTTTCTCGGATAACGTATCCCAGCCATCTTGTAGGCCATCTCCGCAGCGATCTGTGCATAAATGGCTTCTCCCCAATTTCGAGTCTCGAGGCCCGGTGTATCCGAGCACCATCCGATCCCCCTGATCCAGATAGGTTTATCACAAAGGACCCTTGCCGTTTCTTCCTCTGCAAGAACAACCACCACGGCCCCGTCGGAATGGGGACTGATGTCCATCTGGGTCAATGGGGAAGAGACGACCTCGGAATTGAGGACGTAGTCAGTATCGATATGGACTCCGTGGCCTGCGAGTGGATTATTCAAGGCGTTTTGTTTATTTTTCACCACCACTTTCGCACATTGCTCACGGGTTGTTCCTGTTTCGTACATGAATCTGGCCATCTCCATCGCTGCTACTGCATGAGGACTTTCTTTCAATGGCCGATTGTAGATAGGGTCCATAGCAAAAGTGACCATCTCCGACAGGGTCAACATATTGGAGGCTTTGCTCAGTCCTTGGGCGACAGATATGGGACCGATACCTGAAAGGATCATCATATAGGCTGAGGCTAAGGAATGGATAAAATCACCAGGAACAGTATAAATAGGTTTGAGGACTGCTCCCAATTGGTCTGGTGAATATTCATCTGCGATACTATACCCTTCAAAAAAGTCCTCAGCTGTACTGACGAAAGAACCGACATCCTTTGGTTCAATTCCAGCATCGAGATAGGCTTTCGTCGCTGCTTCATAGGTCAATTCTCTATAAGAGAGATCTGGGGTGGTTGCCCTAAAACCTGTAGTGCCGATGCCGATAATGGCTACTCGCTTAGTCATGGACCAACCTCCTTTCTGAGATATATAGCATTATTGTCCCATTCGGGGAGCAAAACCCTCGCCTTTAGGCGAAGCAAACTATAGGGTTCAAGGATTCAAGGGTTCTAGGGGCCAAGTGAAAAAAGAATATGGTTTACTTGAACCCTTGACCACTGGACCCCTTGACCCCTAAAGCTATCGCCTTTAGGCGATAGCAGTTTACTTATTCTCTCCTCTATCACCATCACCTCCTCTCTTTAGCCCCTCGGTCTGATATTCTCCCTCACCCATTGTATGATGTCCTCCAGGAGGGTTCCAGGGGTGAAGATCTCCTTGATCCCTGCTTCTTTCAAGGGAGGGATATCCTCATCAGGGACAATTCCCCCGCCGAAGACCACAATGTCGTCGGCCCCCTCTTGTTTCAAGAGTTCCACCACCCGTGGGAAGAGATAGGTGTGGGCCCCAGATAGATTGCTCAGCCCAATGGCATCGACGTCTTCCTGGATGGCGGCCGTCACGATCTGTTCGGGGGACTGATGCAGCCCTGTATAGATCACCTCGAAACCTGCATCCCTAAGGGCCCTGGCGATCACCCTCACCCCCCGATCATGGCCATCGAGACCTGGTTTCGCAACCATAATTCTTACCTTTCGTCCTGTCCCCATATAGGTACCTCCGATCTAGAATAGGCCTGGATCCCGATATCTCCCGAAGACATCCCTGAAGATGTCACAGATCTCCTGAATGGTTGCGTACTCTCGTACACACTCGATGATGAAAGGCATGAGGTTCACCTTCCTCTGCGCGGCATGGTGTAGCTCTTCCAGGCGTCCCTTGACCTTTTTGTTGTCCCTCTTTTGTCTGGTCTCTTGGAGCCTGGCAATCTGCTTATGCTCCACCTCCGGATTGATCTTCAAGATCTCCACTGGGGGATGGTCGGTGACATATTTATTGACTCCGACGAGGGTTCGCCTTACCTTGTCTATGTCCTTTTGGAATTTATAGGCGGCATCGGCGATCTCCAGTTGGGGATACCCTTTTTCGATAGCCGCAATCATCCCCCCCATAGCCTCTATCTTGTCGATATACCTCATGGCCTCTTCTTCCATCTTGTCCGTGAGGGTCTCCACAAAGTAGGAGCCGGCTAGGGGATCGATGGTATTAATGACCCCTGTCTCCTCCGCCAGGATCTGTTGGGTGCGCAGGGCTATAGTCACAGCCTCCTCGGTGGGCAAGGCCAAGACCTCATCCAGGGAGTTGGTGTGCAGCGACTGGGTTCCCCCCAGCACGGCGGCCAAGGCCTCATAGGCCGTGCGGATTATGTTGTTATAGGGTTGTTGGGCGGTGAGGGAGCAGCCGGCTGTCTGGGTGTGGAAACGTAGCATCCAAGAGCGCGGACTTTTTGCCTTAAAGCGTTCCCGCATAAATCTCGCCCACATCCGCCTCGCTGCCCTGTACTTGGCGATTTCCTCAAAGAGATCAATATGGGCGTTGAAGAAAAAAGAGAGCCTGGGGGCGAATTCATCCACATCCATCCCGCGATCGATGCAGGCCTGGGCATACGTGATCCCATCGGACAGGGTAAAGGCGAGTTCCTGGACAGCGGTAGAACCGGCTTCCCTGATGTGATATCCGCTGATACTGATGGTATTCCACTTGGAGACTTCTTTGGTGCAGTACTCTATGGTATCGACAATGATGCGCAGAGATGGCCCTGGAGGGAGCATAAAGGTCTTCTGGGCGATGAACTCCTTCAGCATGTCGTTTTGGATGGTACCCCCGATAGCCTCCTTGCCCACTCCCTGCTTTTCTGCGGCGACGATGTACATGGCCAACAGCACTGCTGCCGGGGGATTAATGGTCATGGAGGTGGTGATCCTGTCCATCGGTATCCCATCGAAGAGGATCTCCATATCCCTCAGGGTATCAATGGCCACCCCGCACCTTCCCACCTCACCCCTGGCCATGGGGTCGTCGCTGCAATATCCCATCAAGGTCGGGAAATGAAAGGCGATGCTCAGTCCCGTCTCCCCATGCTCCAGGAGATACTTGAAGCGCTGATTGGTGTCCTCTGCGGTCCCCAGCCCAGAGAACATCCGCATGGTCCAGGGTCTGGCCCGGTACATGGTGGGGTGGACCCCTCTGGTAAAGGGGTACTGGCCGGGGAACCCCAGGTCCCTCTCATAGTCGAGGTCTTCGATATCTTCAGGGGTGTAGACCCTCTTCACCTCCAGGTTGGAGATGGTGGCAAAGGTATCGTGGATCTCCGGTAGTGTCTCCAGGGACCCCTGTAGCACCTCGTGCTCCCATCTCTTACGGCCCCTCTTGATGGCCTCAACCTTTTCCTTGTTCAACATAACAATACCCCCTGAGTCATCTTTCTATGCCCTCTCTGGACTGAATCCCTTTCTGATAGTAATGCTTGACCTCCACCATCTCGGTGACCAGATCAGCCTTCTCGATAAGCTCCTGAGTGGCATTGCGGCCCGTGAGGATCAATTCCAGATGAGGAGGACGCTCATCTATCAGCTTCAGCACCTCTTCCTTCTCTATGAGGCCGAAATCAACCGTGACATTGATCTCATCGAGGACCACGATATCGTAATCGCCCCCCATTATCACCTTGCGGGCCAAGGCCAGGGCCTCTTGGGCCAACCTTCTGTCCTCTGGGTCGGGGTTCTCGCGGCTCACGAAGGATTCCCTTCCCATCTGTCTGATGGTCAGGTGAGGGGTCAACCTCCTCGCTGTCTCCAGTTCGCCATACTCGATATTCCCCTTCATGAACTGGATGATGAAGACCTTGTAGCCGTGGCCCACGGCCCGGCAGGCGAGACCGAGCGCAGCGGTGGTCTTCCCCTTCCCATTCCCGGTATAGATGTGGATCATCCCCTGGGATAGCCTCTTTTCTTCCCTCATAGGACATTCCCCCTATTTCAACTTCCCCAAGATGGCGCTGGCGATGGTGTTCTTCTGTATCTCGCGGGTCCCCTCATAGATCTCGGTGATCCTGGCGTCGCGGTAGAAGCGTTCTACCTCGTATTCGGTAGTATAGCCATAGCCGCCCAAGATCTGGATGGCCTCGTCGGCCACCTCCACAGCGGCCCTCCCAGCGTAGAACTTGGCCATGGAGGTGAGTTTTGGGTCTATCCTGCCCTGATCGAAGTTCCAGGCCGCCTTGTAGAGGAGGAGCCGGGCGGCCTCGATCTTGGTAGCCATCTCGGCCAGTTTGTGTTGGATGGCCTGAAATTGGGAGATCTTCTTTCCAAACTGGGTCCTCTCCTTGGCATAGGCGAGGGCACGCTCGTAGGCGCCCTGGGCGATGCCCACGGCCTGGGCGGCGATCTCGATCCGACTCTCGTCGAAGAACTCCAGCACCTGATAAAAGCCTCGGTTCGCCTCCCCCACCAGATTGCTCGCCGGGACCCGCACATCGCGGAGGGAGAGCTCAGCGGTGGAGGTCATCTTGATCCCCATCTTCTCCCCGATCTCGGTGGCCTCGAAGCCATCCCTCCCCTTTTCCACGATGATGGTGCACTGCCCCCGATAGGGGGGGGTGGCATCGAGATCATATTGGCAGAGGATGATGGCAAAGTCGGCGATAGTCCCATTGGTGATGAAGGTCTTGGCACCGTTGATGATGAACTCATCACCATCCCTGACCGCCTGGGTGGACATGAGGGTGATATCGCTCCCATGGTCCGGCTCGGTAAACCCCCCCGAGGATATGGCCTTCCCCTCGGCGATGGGGGTGAGGAATTTCTTCTTCTGGCCTTGGGTTCCCCACCTGAGGATGATCTCCGAGGAGAAGTCGGCCAGGCTCAGGGCGACCCCTATCCCCGAGTCCACTCGACAGAACTCCTCTACAACGAGGACGTTCTCCAAGATGCCATATCCCCCCCCTCCCCACTCCTCGGGGAAGTGGATGCCTACAAAGCCCAGTTCGCACGCCTTCTTCCATATATCCCACGGGAATTTGTGCTCTCGCTCCAGTTCTAAGGCCAGCTCCCGATCGAACTCACCCTCGGCGAGCTCCTTGGCCGCCTTCTTGATATCCCTCTGCTCTTCACTCAGCTCAAAGTCCATCTCGACGTACCTCCTATGATTTCAAGGCCTCTGCCTTCTCCTTCAGGACCGGGATCACCTTGAACAGGTCGTCCACGATCCCGTAATCGGCCACACCGAAGATGGGTGCCTTGGGGTCCTTATTGATGGCGATGATGGTCCCCGCCCCCTTGATACCGGCCACATGTTGGAAGGTCCCGCTGATCCCGATGGCGATGTAGACCTTGGGCTTGACGGTCTTGCCTGATGTCCCGACCTGTCTCTCCTTGGGGAGCCACTTCTTGTCCACGATGGGTCGGGAGCAGGCCACTACCCCACCCAGGGCATCGGCCAGCTCCTGCACCATCCCGAGATTCTCCTGCTCGCCGATCCCCCTGCCTACTGCCACGATGACGTCGGCCTGGGTGATATCCACCTCCCCCAGGGCTGCCTCGATATACTGGATGAACCTCTTATATCTGACCTCCCCGATCAGAGGAGAGGGGATGATCTCTA
>CAYQOD010000031.1:0-12480 GCA_964419065.1 uncultured Thermodesulfobacteriota bacterium
AGAGAAGGTAACGATAGCACGTGGGGTTTTCAAAGCATTGAATGAATATTATAATTTTCTTCTGAAGGGATGAAACAGTGGATCGTCTGATTGAAAAATTTCGCAGAGACGCCTTGCCGAAGCTGATGGAGGAGTTTAAGCCGGACAAGGTCATCCTGTTCGGCTCACGAGCTAAAGGTAACGCACAGCAAGGCTCAGACATCGACCTGATCGTTATCGCTCCGTTCTTTAAAGATATCCCTTTTCTCAAGCGGATGCCTCTGGTGCTCAAGAAGGTCCCTTTCCCAAGCCATGTGGACTATATCTGTTATACCCGAGAGGAATATGAAAACATCAAGGATGCATCCTCGGTGATAATGGACGCACGAGAGCAATCCGTGGAGCTTACCGTATAATTCTTTTGCAGCGGGATTGCCTATGATCGCCGCGTGTAGCAATACCGATCACACGGGGGAATGGCATGAGGAAGAAGGGGGGAGAAAATTAAAGGAAAACAATGCAAGGAGCTCATAAGGCCCTTTTTTGTTTAGATTTATTGGCATGCAAAGAGTCAAGGATAAAGATTTGACCCCCCCCTCCCCCTTTTGACCCCCCCCTCCCCCTCTACTATGAGCTATCAGTGGTAAAATTGAGTAAAGAAAGATATGATAGCAGTCAGGAGGTAAAGTTATTATGAAGGCAATTGAAGAGTTGATTAAAGAGCTACCGCCCGAATTGCAGCAAGAAGTAAGTGATTTCGCCCAGTTCTTATTGGATAGGAAGGTCCGTCCAAAGCAGAAAAAGCTGCGGATGACATGGGCGGGGGGGCTGCGTGAGTTCCGCAATAAGTTTACCTCTCTGGAACTTCAAAAGAAGGCACTTGAATGGTGGGGTGACTGATGTTTCTCGTGGATACCAATGTCTGGTTAGAACTGCTCTTGGAACAAGAGAAGGCAGGTGAGGTCCGTCAATTTCTTCAGGCGACCGAGGCGCGTCTTCTTTTGATAACTGAATTCTCTCTTTATTCGATTGGAATTGTCCTGACTCTGTTAAAAAAGGACGATATATTTAAAGATTTTTTATTAGACACCATTGAGGATTCTGGCATAGCAAGGGTACGGCTTGATACCGCTGAGCTTAAGCAACTGCTCGCTGTTCGTAAGAGATTCCAATTGGATTTCGACGATGCCTATCAGTATGTAGCGGCTGAGAGATATAACCTCACTTTGGTGAGTTTGGACAGTGACTTTGACCGCACCGAACGTGAAAGGAAAACCCTGGGGGAACTATTGCAGGGACAACAAGGGCAAAGGTGAGCTGCATTGAGCGGGTGCTGAGGGTTGAGCAATGAGTGGTGGGTTGTGGCCGATTCACCCATTCACCGATGGACCTTTTACAATGAGCTATGGGCTAAAAATAACACGTGAGGGGGAAGGGAGGAGAGGGAAGGAAAACAAGGCAAGGGTCTCACACGGCCCTTTTTTGTTTAGATTTATTGGCACGCAAAGAGTCAAGGATAAAGATTTGACCCCCAATCCCCCCTCAAAGACAATATCCTCTCTCCCTTCGCTAAGTACCTTGTACGCCAACGTCCCCAATTTTGTACATGCTTTTAACCATAATGATAGTGTCCTACAGGTGTACAGATGTTTTTTCCGTGCATCCTTATCCTTGTCCAACCCATGGTTGGATAATAACATTCATAAAGCCAGATTTGCATCGACTTCAAATCCAACTGTTTTGAGTTCCCGAACTAAAATCATTCGCCACGCCCCATGTTCATCAAGCGGCACATAGAGAACACCTGAGTAGTCAGACGGGATTTCAACGTTTCCCTTAACAAGGCCACAAACCCTTTTTCTGCCGAGACGCCCTATGAAGTAGCCAAATTCAAAGATCACGTTCTGACGAGCACGTGGTTGTAAGTATCTCTCCTCTCTCGCAACGCCTCCAACATCATCTGGTGTGAACAATGCTATCGCATACCCAACATCTGCGTGATCTTCGAATTTTTCAATGATGGTACGTCCTTCATTCGGTTTTTCATGCAGTATGATAGGTGCCAGTCCAAGTTTCGACAAGAAGCGAGCTACTGTTTCCTTTGAACCATCATCATGGCCGTGGATGAGAAAAACATCTTTATTCGATGCGTCAATTTCAGCCCGCCGCGCGTCTAACGTCGGCTCTGTTGCAACGTCGTCTTCCCAATATTCCTCCACCTCTTCGATCATCGATTGTAGTACTGAGGTGGCTGCGTTTAAGCCCCTGGCGTAAGCCTGTTCAAATTCCGATTTTGGAGTACTTAAGGTGGCAATCAGAACTGAATAATGTACTCCTTTAAAATCCTTGAGATGTCTTGATTTTGCACCAAAAGTATTTTCTATCGCTACCTCAGTATTTCTGTGCCACTTTTTAAAATCGGGTGATCCGCTTGACAACTGCTTTAACCGAGGTATAACATCCAAAGCTTTCTTCAGCCTCAGTAGGGCAGTTTTTTTAGATGGCTGTTTCAAGGTTCATCCTTATCGAACATTTCTTAAGCTTTCCCCTGATGAATCAATTCTATTGGGCAAGAGGTTGCTGGTCAAGGCTTTTTTGTGAAAGATAGGTGAGATTAACCAGCCGGAGGCCACAGACCTTCCCTTTGAACCCTTGTCTCGATGACCGCCTCTGAAACGCCAAATTTCCTCCGTAGGGAGGGGGCTACCCGTGATAAAACCGCATCCTGGTCCCTGTTTAGATAATCCCTTAAATCAGAGTCTTTTTGGATAATCTTATACACTTTGCCGACTTCGCTTTTAAGCGTATCGTAAGGGACCAAAAGGCGACCGGCAAACTCATTAGCCTGCCATTCAAAATTTGCATATTCGCTGGCAGGCAAGTTGTTTGTAAACTCTTTCCAGTCTTCGGGTGAGTTAAAGTCTAATTGTGAATAGATATCGCTATGCAGAAAGAAATGTCCAAGCTCATGCGCAAATGAAAACCGCATACGGTTCGCAAACTTAGTATTCATGTAACAATCATAATCTACCACGATACCACTTCGATCAACTTTTAAGTATGCGTCCATATCAAGTTGAGATAGCAGGCCATGTCTTGGCTCAATATCCAGCTTTAATCTGAATTCAACAATCGCCTCCGTATCGACCGGCACAGTACCTTCTGGCCAATACTGTGTGCGGATTTCTTCTACCTGCTGCCAAAGGGCTTCTTTGTCAATCCAAGGACACTGAAAGTCACCGTATCCCAAAAAATTAATTCCCCTTTCTAATAATCTGTATGAGATGATCCAGCTCTTCGGGGGTAGGCTTCTCACTCCGTATCGTTCGGAAAAACATCGGCAGTGATTTTACTGTCTCCTCATCAGATAAGATATCCTCTGGAATAATCCCGGCATCTATCTGTGCCTTGTCTTGCATCTCCTTCCATGTTTCAGATCCAATTTCAATATCCAAGACGTGCGCTATTTTCTTTAGTTTTTTTTCATCTTGTGGAGGTGAAAGCAATCCCCGCTCAACTTTGCTCCAATTACTGGCGTCTGTTTCAATCAGTTTGCAGAATTCTCTGAGGGTTACACCTCTATTGATTCTCCTCTCTTTGATAAATTCTCCAAACATCTTCTCCTCCTTGCTTGTTTGCTTGCTTTACATTGTGCCATTATCGCCTCGTAACTGTGGTAATTTTAATACCACACATCATGAATGTCAAGAAAAATTTTATGTTAGGGAGAAACCAGAGGGATGTTGGTATCTACATTGAAAAACATAAGGGAATCTACTCATGAGGAGATGACCACACGCTGAATGCCGATGAATTCGTTTGATACGGGTTCCTCGACCTCAAGACAAAGCTCGATAGCTTCTTTCACCCGTTTCATCAACACATCAAGGGATCGTGCTTGCGTGTGGCATCCTCGCAGTTCGGGGACGGATGCGACAAAATAGCCATCTTCATCCCTTTCAATAACGACATTGAATTCTCTTGCCATCTTTGAAATCCTCCAGAGTAATTATAGCACAGAGAAAGAATTGTTTCATTTTCTTTTCTAGGCAAACAATTGCCTAGTGGTATTCTAGTATTGATTGAATACGGAGAGTCAACATTTTACGTCCCACATCATTGCAATGCTTTGATAAAGAGTATAATATACAGCAAAAGCTTCTGGAGGTATTCCATGAAGTATAAAGTAAACCTCAAAAAGACTGAAGAAGGATATTCTGTATGGGTTCCTGGTTTGCCGGGGTGTTGGTCTCAGGGAGAGACAGAAAAAGAGGCATTGGAAAACATTAGAGACGCTATTCAATCATACTTAGAAACTGTTGACGACCTGAGCAAGAACGCAGAATTCCGTTACGCGGAGAGAGGGGGATGTCTCGAGGTAGGGGATTTTACCATATACTCTATACTCTCTCCTGACCTCACATAAGGTGAAAAGGCTGTCAGCTGAAAGATTTTGCGTCGATCGACGCTCTCAATGTTCGGTGATGTCGGAGTCAGGCGTCACGATGGTGCCGGGGGCGAGCTCGGTCCCTTCAGTTGCTTTATATCCAGCGGAGCGACTGCTGCCTGGTTTTACGACGCCCAAAACCGTCGCACCCTTCTTCCCGACAACGGCCCCGTTTTTGCCGATCACCCGTCTCCCATACACATCCTCGCTCATAACGATCGCCTGATACGTGAAGACCCGGATATTCTTATAGTCCCTTTTCCAGGTGTCTCGAGGCGCGAGATGCTTGGCACAGAGTTCGGACAGAAACTCCTCTTTATCAGGCACATTTTCCCATACCTGGGGGATAAACGTAGACTCGCCATATCTCGTTGCCAAGATGACACCATCGTGATGGGGTCGGAGCTTGGCGAGCAGATCATCCGGGGAATCGAACAGGAGCTCTTGCGGTTCCGTGAGCACACTTATTTCGATCTTGATATCTTTTAGTTCGTCGTACTTCACCATCGGAAACCGCCTATCGTATAGTGCCGCAGCAATAGCCCGATCGATGACGTTTGCGTATAGCGGTCTCTCACTGCCAAAGATTCCCACGCACCCCCTGAGTCCGACGTTTCTCTTGTACAGCGTCACAAAACAGCCGCGTCTCTGCTTCAAGCCTTCAGTGAGGAGGCCCTCATCGGGCGTCGGCATCGTGCCATCCTTGAGATACCAATATAAGGTCTGCCGTGCGAGGTTGATGAGGTATGCTTTATCAGCATCAGTCAGTCCATTATCCTGGGCGCTCCCCAGTGAGGGACAGCACAGTGCGAGCCAGAGGCAGCACATGAACATTATCAAGATCTTTATTTTCATATCGAACTCTCCCCTGAGTTTCCCGTTGAAAGCTGTCCTTGTAAAATAGTGTTATTACCGTTGCTGACCAACCCCCGCAAGGCCTCGGCCAGTCTTTGAAACTCCACCAGCCCCAAGGTCTCGGCCCGTCGGCGGGGATCGATATTGACGGATTGCAAGGCCCCCTTGATTCCCTCTCTGGAACCGAGGGGTAGAGAGGAATTTTTCAGGGAGTTCAGGATGGTCTTTCTCCGCTGAGCGAAGGAGGCCCGCACCACCTCACGGAAAAAACCTTCATCCCCTATCTCCACCCTGGGGTGCTCCAAGATCTCGAACCCCACCAGGGCGGATTCCACCTTGGGACGGGGGTAAAAGGCGCTGGAGGGGACCCGCATCAGTATCTGGGGTAATGTATAGAGTTGGACAAAGATCGAGAGGGCCCCGTAGTCCCTGTCACCAGGGGGGGTGGTGATCCGCTGCGCCACCTCTCGTTGGAGCATGAGGGTCAGATGGGAAAAGGCCTCCCTGTTTTCCAGGAATCGGAAGATAAGGGGGGTGGAGATGTTATACGGAAGGTTGGCCACCGCCTTGAGCTTTCTTCCCTCCTCCTGGGCGAGACCCTGGAAATCAAATCGGAGGGCATCATCGTGCACAACCACGAGAGAGGTCATCCCTTCCCCCTTCTCATTGAGATAGTCCACCATCCTGCGGTCCAATTCCACAGCCACGACCTTCCTCACCCGCCGGATCAGGAGAAAGGTCAAGACCCCCATCCCCGGGCCTATCTCCACCACGACATCATCCGGTTCCAGAGGGGCCAAACCGACGATCTTTTGAGCAATATTCTTATCAGCGAGAAAGTGCTGTCCCAGCCCCTTCTGAGGGAAAATCCCTACCGCCTTGAGTTCTCGCACCAGAGAGGTCACTGCTCTAATCCCTCCCCAAGGGCCAGCGGGACAGGGCGCTCATATCGAAGCCATCCCTCTTTCCCGCCTCAAGCAAATGATAGCCAGCGACCCCGATCATGGCCGCATTATCACGACAGAGACTCGGTGAGGGAAAGTACGGTTGTATGCCGAGCGTCTCGCCCTCTTGCTGCAATCGTTCCCGCAGACGTCCATTGCAGGCCACCCCTCCGGACACTACCACCCTCTCAGCATCGTATCGTTGAGCCGCCTGGATGACCTTATGTACCATCACACCCACCGTGGCCTCCTGAAAGGAGGCGGCGATATCGGCCATACTGTTATCAGACAGGGGATGGGAGCGGACGTAATTTACCACCGCCGTCTTGACCCCGCTGAAGCTGAAATCGAGAGAATCCTTGGCGATATAGGCCCGCGGGAAGGAAATGGCCTCGGGGTCACCCCGGCGGGCTAACTCCTCAATGACCTTACCCCCCGGGTATCCCAGCTCCAGATACTTGGCCACCTTGTCAAAGGCCTCCCCGGCCGCGTCGTCCCTGGTCCCCCCGAGAAAGCGGATATCTGTAAACCCCTCAACCACGTAGAGGGCGGTGTGCCCCCCTGAGGCCACCATGCCGATAAAGGGGAAGGGGACCTCATGCTCCAGAAAGATGGCCGTCAGGTGCCCCATGAGGTGGTTCACCCCCACCAGGGGGATACCCTTGGCATAGGAGATGGACTTGGCGGCCATGATCCCCACCAAGAGAGACCCCACCAGACCCGGCCCCCGGGTCACCCCGACCGCGTCTACGTCATCCAATGACGTGTGGGCCTCTTCCAAGGCCCCCCGTATCACCGGCACAATGTTCTCCAGGTGACGCCGGGAGGCTAGTTCCGGCACTACCCCTCCGTACTTCTTGTGAACTTCATCCTGAGACGACACGATATTGGAGAGGAGGACTCTGCCCCCTTCGATCAGGGCGGCAGCGGTGTCATCGCATGAACTTTCGATGGCGAGGACGATCATCGTACCCTACGCTTCGGGAGGTTATCTCCGCGACAAGATACACGCTGACTCATTTCTGAGGCCATTCCCATCCTGTGAGATCTATCCAACTCATCGCTGATAGTATCATACCAGACCTCATGGCTCAATGTCTGAATCCTTTGACATCACCCCTGATCTATTTTAGAATTGATCTTCCCTTTCTAGGAATGCATACGTATATCGAAATCGAGGTACTATGGTTATCAGGCAATTTGAGGTAGGGTCCTATATGGTCTTCAGCTACATCATCGGAGATGAAGAGACTGGCGAGGCCCTGGTTATTGATCCTGCAGACCACGCCCAGCGGTTGATCGATTGTGCCCATCAGCATGGGATGGAGATCACCACCATCCTCAATACCCACGCCCATACAGACCACATTATGGGCAATGCGGAGATGGTGCGATGCACCGGGGCCACGATTGTCATCCATGAGGCCGAGAGCTATCAATTAAGCCATCCCCCCGGCGAGTCCCTCGCCCTCTTTCAGGCAGAACCCTCTCCTCCCGCGGACATCCTCGTACAGGACGGTGATACCATCCATGTGGGAGAGATGGAGCTGCAGGTCATCCACACCCCGGGACACTCCCCTGGTAGTATCTCACTCTCTATAGAAGATATGGTCTTCACCGGGGACACCCTCTTTGTGGGATCGGTAGGAAGGACTGACCTCGCAGGGGGATCGTGGGAGACCCTCGAGACCTCTATCCGCCATCGGCTCTTCACCCTCCCTGATGACACCGTGGTGCTTCCCGGCCACAATTATGGCCAGACTCCCACCTCCACCATCCGCAGGGAAAAGATCTCTAACCCCTACCTGAGGTTATAATAATGACCCCTTCGCCAGAGGACAGGCGGCATATGAGGCGGGCATTGCAGTTGGCCCGCAGGGGGGTGGGCATGGTGAGCCCCAATCCCATGGTGGGGGCCGTCATCGTCCGGGCAGGAGAGGTCATCGCCGAGGGGTATCACCGCCGGTACGGGGCTGATCACGCCGAGGCAGACGCCATCAAAAGGGCCGGAGGAGATGTACGGGGGACCACCATCTACGTCAATCTAGAACCCTGTTGCCACTGGGGAAAGACCCCTCCCTGTGTCGATACGCTGATAGAGCGGGGGGTCAAAAGGGTGGTGATCGGGACCCTTGACCCCAACCCCCAGGTGAACGGAAAAGGGGCGAAGACCCTGCGGGAGCACGGGATAGCAGTGGAGGTGGGGGTCTTGGAGCAGGAGGCGCGCAGGCTTAACGAGGTCTATTTCAAGTACATCAGTACGGGGCTCCCCTTCGTCACGGTGAAATACGCTCAGTCCCTCGACGGCAGGATCGCCACCTCCGGGGGTGACTCCCGCTGGATCAGCTCGGAGCGGTCGAGAAAACGTGCCCACCGCCTGCGGTCGCACCACGACGCGGTCATGGTCGGGATCGGGACGGTGTTGGCGGACGACCCCCAGCTCACGGTCAGGTGGGTCAAGGGGAAAACCCCCCTGCGCATCGTCATCGACGGTCATCTCCGTATTCCCCTGGACGCCCAGGTGCTCAAGAACGGAGAGAGGACCCTCATCGCCACCACTGATGCGCACGATACGGGAACGTACGAAACGATTACCGAGAAAGGTAACGAGATTCTGGTCGCTGAAAAAGACAGAGATGGAAGGGTGGCGTTGAGACCCCTGTTAAAGGCGTTGACCGCTAAAGGTATCACGTCGATCCTGGTCGAAGGGGGGAGGGAAGTCATCACCTCCCTTTTGCGAGAAGGGTTGGTCGATAGAATGGTGATCGTCACCGCCCCCCTCATTATCGGGAAGGGGATCGAGGCGGTCGGTGACCTGGGGATCGATGCCCTCAATAGGGCCCTCAGGCCCTCCTCCTATACGGTGAGGCGCGTCGGGGAGGACGTGGTCTTTGACCTGCGATTATAGCACTATAGTGAGCCAGGCCAGAGCACATTTTTCTCTTGACAAAGGCACATTGCTATGGTTTTATTATGAGCACTCAAATTGAGCTTGAGCGTAGAGAAGGTTGAGGAATGATGGGCGGGAAATATAATTTCAAAAACTGGTTTAGCTTTTATTATTTTAGCATACCAGTCTGCCCATCGCTTAGGGGGATGGAACTGTAAAGTAAGTTACATAGATCAACTTAAGCCATGGGTAGATTGAGGGACGCTATCCATGGCTTTTTTATGGCCATGGTAGCAGATCTCACCATGGCCTTGCTTTTGGAGGTGGTGAAATGATTATCGTGATGAGGCAAAACGCCACTGAGGCCCAAATAGACCATGTCATCAGATGGGTTGAGTCCATAGGCTACAGGGCACATCCCTCCAGCGACATGGGACGGACCACCATCGGTGTCGTAGGAGACGATCAAGGTAAGGGGCATGTAAAGTCTGCTGAACACCTTCCGGGCGTGGAAAAGATCGTGCCCATCCTGAAACCGTATAAACTGGCCAGTCGGGATGCTAAGCAGGAAGATACCATCATCCGGGTCGGCGATCTGGAGATCGGTGGACCCTCATTGATCGTCATGGCTGGTCCTTGCTCCATTGAGAGTGAAGAGCAACTCATGGAGAGCGCCTATATCGCCAAAAAGGGAGGGGCCCATATCCTCAGGGGCGGAGCCTTCAAGCCGAGGACATCGCCGTACAGTTTTCAGGGGTTGGAAGAGGAGGGTTTGAAACTCCTGGAAAAGGTAAGGGGGAAAACGGGCTTGCCCGTTGTCACCGAGGTCATGAATACAACAGACGTGGACTTGGTGGAAGAGTACGTCGATATCCTCCAGATCGGTGCACGCAATGTCCAGAACTTTGCCCTTCTGAAAAAGGTGGGTCGTGCGTGCAAACCGGCCCTCCTCAAACGGGGGATAATGACCACCATAGAAGAGTTCCTCATGTCGGCGGAGTATATCCTCTCCTCCGGTAACGACCAAGTCATCCTCTGTGAACGGGGGATCCGCACCTTTGAGACGGCAACGCGGAACACACTGGATATCAGTGCCGTACCGGTCCTCAAGGAACTGAGCCATCTGCCGGTCATCGTTGATCCCAGCCATGCAGCCGGCCATTGGAAATACGTCATCCCTCTGGCCAGGGCATCTGTAGCGGTTGGTGCAGATGGGCTCATCGTTGAGGTCCACCCCGAACCAGAAAGGGCCCTCTCCGACGGGATACAGTCGCTCAAGCCGGAAAAGTTTTACCAACTCATGGAGGAGGTGAGGAGTATCGAAAAAATCATGAGATCAGAGAGACAGGTGCTCCTATGAACAGGATCAAGGTAAACCTCGACAAGAGAACCTCCGCCTCGTACGAGATTTATATAGGCGAGGATATCGTGGACCGTATGGGGTTGATCATCGCGAAGAATAACTGGGCCTCCCGATACATTATCGTAACGGATTCCAACGTTCACCCCCTCCATGGAGAAAGGGTTCATGCGATCCTCAGAGAAATGGACCTGAAGGTCGATTTGATCGAATTCCCAGCCGGAGAGACCTCCAAGAATATCCAGACCGTCCTCCAGATCGTTGATAGGATGATCGGGCTGGGCGCCGACAGGACATCGGCCCTGATCGCACTCGGTGGTGGTGTTGTGGGTGATATCACCGGGTTTGTGGCATCCGTCTACATGAGAGGCATCCCCTATATTCAGGTCCCCACCACCCTTCTGTCCCAGGTGGACAGCAGCATCGGGGGAAAAACAGGGATAGACCTCCCCCAAGCGAAAAACATCGTGGGTACTTTTTATCAGCCGAAAGGGGTATTCATCGACCTAGCGTTCCTGAAGACCTTGAAGCCCTGGGAAATTGGAACCGGCCTGGCGGAGGTTGTCAAATACGGCATCATCGACGACCCCGATCTCTTCGGGCTCCTTGAAGCTGAGGCTGAGGCCATCAAGGATCTGGATAGGGGGCTGCTCGAAGAGATTATTGCACGCTCGTGCCGGATCAAGAAGGGGATCGTTGAGATCGATGAGCATGAGAGGGGGGTCCGCCGCATCCTTAATTTTGGTCACACCATAGGCCATGCCATCGAGGCAGAATCGGGCTACTCTATCTCTCATGGAGACGCCGTATCCATGGGTATGGTGGCTGCAGCCCTCATATCGGAGAGATTGAAATACCTTCCCTCTGGAGACCGAGAGAGGGTCATATCCCTCATCAGATCGATGGACCTCCCCGACCGTATCCCTACAACCCTCAGTACCGATGGGATAGTATCCCGGATTAAAAGGGATAAAAAGAAAGAGGGGGATACCGTTCACTTTGTCCTGCTGAAAAAAATCGGAGTCCCCTTTGTCAATGGCACTGTACGGGAGGGGCTCATCCGTGAAGTAGTCGAGGTATTACGGAAATGAAGGGAGCGTCTCTAAAAACCCTCAGGGAGAAATTGAGAAAGAAGGATCGTGATATTATCAAGCTCCTCAATGAACGGGCAAAGCTGTCTATTGAGGTTGGCAAGGTAAAAGAGTTGGGAGGATGGGAGGTCTATGACCCTTCACAGGAAAGTAATATCTATGATCAACTCAGGGAAATCAACGAGGGCCCGCTGTCGAACAGCGCATTGAAGAATATCTTCGGGGAGATTATTTCTTCCTCCCGTGCCCTTCAAGAACCGACGACTGTCGCCTATCTAGGGCCGGAGGCATCATTTAGCTACCTGGCTGCTCAATCTCATTTCGGCAAAAGCGCCCAATACTCCCCGCAAACGATGATCTCCGAGGTCTTTGATGAAGTGGAGAGGGAAAGGGTCTCCTGGGGAGTGGTGCCCATAGAAAATTCCGTGGAAGGATCCGTCAAGGCAACCCTGGATAGGTTGATCTCAACCCCCCTCAATATCCGGGCTGAGATCGTTCTGAGGATCTCTCATTGTTTGATCTCAACCTGTGAAAAGGTGGACAAAATAAAGCGGGTCTATTCTCATCCCCAGGCCCTCGCCCAGTGCCAGGCTTGGTTGAGGAAAAACGTACCTCGTTCTATCGTCTTTGGACTCGACAGTACGGCAGTTGCCGTCAGGAGGGCCCTGGAGGATAGGGAGAGTGCTGCCATTGGGAGCCACCTCGCCGCAGTCACGTATGGACTCAAGATCGTCGCAGAGGGAATCGAAGATAGCCCCTTGAACACGACGCGATTTTTCGTTATCGGAAAAGGAAAAAGTATGCCGACGGGAGGGGATAAGACATCAATGCTCTTTGGAACCCCCGACGTACCAGGTGCCCTTTATCACGCCTTGGAGCCTTTTGCCAGAGAGCATTTCAATCTAACGAGGATC
>CAYQOD010000032.1:0-12466 GCA_964419065.1 uncultured Thermodesulfobacteriota bacterium
GGGGGATGGGGGGATTTGAAACCTATTTTCTAAGTAACATACCGTTTCCTAAAAAGGTTTCAAGGATTCGAGGATTCAAGGGTTCAAGCAGCTATTTCAAAATTTGAGTTCAAAATATCACAGTAATCATCTATAGACAAGGGGGGCAATTGCCCTCCTCTGCTTGACACCTACCCTTGTGGCAGTGTATCTTTGTCATATTCCATTCAGAATACCTGCCGGCGTAGCTCAGTGGTAGAGCGGCTGATTCGTAATCAGTAGGTCGGGAGTTCAACCCTCCCCGCCGGCTCCACCGATTCAATAATTCAAAAAAGATTGACAAAGGCTTAAAATTTCGGTACACTTAATTGTACATGTACGTAATTAAGGAGTTGACACGATGCGAGCAATATCTTATACCTCTGCACGAGGCAATTTGGCTCAAACGATGAAGAAGGTCTGCGAAGATCATGATCCCGTTATTATTACGCGCAGAAACAGCGAAGCAGTTGTCATAATTTCCTTGGAAGACTATGAGGCGCTCAACGAGACTGCCTACCTTCTTCAGAGTCCCCGCAATGCGAAACGCCTATTGGAATCAATAGAACAACTCGATAGCGGCAAGGGGGTGGAGCGAGATCTGGTAGAATGAAGCTCGTCTTTTCAGAAAATGCATGGGAGGATTATCTTTATTGGCAACGCACGGACAAAAAAATCCTCAGGCGTATCAATGAATTGATAAAGGATATTCAAAGAAACAAGTACGAAGGGCTTGGAAAACCTGAACCTTTAAGACACAATCTGTCGGGATACTGGTCACGCCGGATTACCAGTGAACACCGCATTGTGTACAGGATTGAAGAAGACAAGGTCTTGATAGCTCAATTAAGATATCATTATTGAATTATAAGCAGTCACTTAACCTAAACCTGTCAAGGACCGCGCTACTTTCAGGCAAAAATATAAGAAATTCCTGTGACCTTTGTGGCTTTGTGTAAGAATAAAAATGAGGTCTATCTGTAATACGATTTATCACGCCAATCGTTCGACCTGGAGGCTCTCGACAGGGACGCAGAGAGCGCAAAGAATTATAAGAACAAAAAACCTTTGCGGTCTTTGCGGCTTTGCGTGAGAGAATAAAAATTCCAAAGGGTGTATATTGTGATTCACGGTATGATTTTCAACATTCAAAAATACTCAATCCACGATGGGCCTGGTATCCGCACCACTATTTTTTTTAAGGGTTGTCCGGGGTCCTGTTGGTGGTGCCATAATCCTGAAAGCATTTCCCCTTCAGGAGAGATACTCTACCAGCAAGATCGTTGTATCAGGTGCAAGCGTTGTCTTGAAGCATGTCCACAAGCGGCCCTATCAGTAACTGCCGAGGGAATAAAGACGGATTCATCCAGGTGCCGAATCTGTGGGAAATGTGTTGAGACATGTCCGTCAGAGGCACGGAAACTGGTAGGACGTAGAGTGACCGTTGATGAGATAATGCATGAGATAGAGAAGGATACCCTCTTTTATGATGAATCGAATGGCGGCGTGACGTTCTCCGGTGGAGAACCGTTGATGCAACCAGACTTTCTCGTTGCCTTGTTGAAGAAATGCCGTGAAAGGAGTATCCACACCGCAGTAGATACGATGGGTTATGCAGATCCTGATATCCTCCTCGAAATAGCAGAAGATGTGGATCTTTTTCTCTATGACCTTAAGCACATGGATCTCGAAAGACACACTGAGCTGGTAGGGGTTTCAAACACGATGATCCTGACCAATCTACGGCTGCTCACGGAAAGGGGATCGAAGGTTACGATCAGAATTCCCGTTATTCCGGGAATCAATGATGATCGTAAGCACATTGAGGGTATGGCACAATTTATTGCTTCTCTTCCAGCTCTTACGGGTGTAAGCTTATTACCGTATCACGATACCGCCATTGAGAAATACAGACGGTTCGGGATGGCGTATCGCTTGGTAGAAATCAAAAATCCGTCCACAGAGTCCATGAAAGGAGTTGCCAAACTATTCGGAAAGTACGGGCTGGATGTAACGATAGGAGGTTGAAATATGAACGAACGAGTTGAACATTTGAGAAAAGAAAGTTATGAGGCACCGGTTACCCTGTCTACTGAGAGGGCTGAGCTCATAACAGATTTTTACCAGGAGCATTATGGTAAATACCCTGTTCCCGTAATGCGTGGGCTCGCCTTTCGATACCTGTGTGAGAACAAGAGGATCTATATCGGGGAGCGTGAATTGATTGTAGGGGAAAGAGGTCCATTCCCAAAGGCAGTTCCCACCTATCCTGAGCTGACATGCCACAGTGTCGAGGATCTGGAAATCCTCAATTCCCGCGAAAAAACCAGTTACCGCGTCAGCCAGACGGACATTGAAGTATACAGGGATAAGATCATTCCTTACTGGCGCGGACGAACAATGCGCGACAGAATCTTCAGTGAGCTCCCCGATGAGTGGAAAGGGGCCTATGCCGCCGGGATCTTCACCGAATTTATGGAACAGAGGGCCCCCGGTCATACAACCTTGGACGGGAAGTTTTATACAAAAGGCCTCCTGGAGTTCAAGAAAGATATTTCGAAAAGCCTTTCCAATCTTGACTTCAAGAATGATCCCGAGGCCACGGCTAAACAGGCCCAGCTTAAAGGGATGGATATTACGTGTGATGCCGTCATTATCTTCGCGCAGCGGCATGCCGATCTGGCCGCGGAGATGGTTTCGAAGGAAAAGAACCCGGAGAGGAAGAAAGAACTGAAGACAATAGCCTCAAACTGTCGCCGGGTCCCTGCCCATGCGCCGAGGACTTTCTGGGAGGCCTTGCAAACCTACTGGTTCATGCACCTCGGGACCATTACGGAGCTCAACGGCTGGGATGCGATGAATCCCGGGCATCTCGACCGCTATCTGTACCCTTTTTACAAGAAAGACCTGGAAGAGGGAAGGCTTACGCGGGATGAGGTCAAGGAGCTCCTTGAATGCTTCTGGATAAAATTCAATAATCACCCTGCCCCTCCTAAGGTTGGTGTAACGGCCGCCGAAAGCGGCACGTATAACGATTTTACAAACATCAACCTTGGTGGAGTGCTCCCCGATGGAAGCGACGGCGTTAACGAACTTTCGTACCTGATGCTGGAAGTCATGGATGATATCCACCTGCTTCAGCCGCAGGGCAACATACAGCTGAGCCGTAAGAATCCCGATAGATTTCTGAAGGCTGCCTGCAAAATTATCCGGAAGGGGTACGGATATCCGTCAATCTTCAATGCTGATGAGGTGATTGAAGAGATGATCAGGACAGGCAAGACCGTTGAAGATGCCAGGGACGGAGGAACGAGTGGTTGCATTGAGACCGGTGCCTTCGGCAAGGAGGCATATATTCTCACGGGATATTTGAATACGCCTAAAATACTTGAGATCACGCTTCATAACGGGGTTGATCCCATGACTGGAAAGAGGATCGGGATTGAAACAGGGGACCCAAGGAATTTCGCGTCCTTTGATGAGCTTTTTGAGGCGTTTAAAGGGCAGCTCCATCACTTCGTGGAGATAAAGATAAAGGGGAATCAGTTTATTGAGAGGATGTACGCGGAATATGCACCCGCGGTATTCCTCTCTGTGCTTATTGACGACTGTATCAGCAAGGGGAAGGATTACAATAATGGTGGTCCGCGATACAATACAACCTATATCCAGTGTGTTGGTATAGGCACCATTACGGACAGTCTCTCCGCCATTAAAAAGCATGTCTTTGAGGATGGCGATATCACGATGAATGAGTTTCTTGATGCCCTTTCATCCAATTTTGAAGGTAAGGAAGATGTACGGCTCATGCTTTCAAATAAGACGTCACGATACGGCAATGACGACGATTATGCTGATACTCTCATGCAGAGGGTATTCAACGCACTCTATGATGAAATAGATGGCAGGCCCAACACAAAGGGCGGTACATATCATATGGTAATGCTTCCTACTACCTGCCATATCTATTTCGGATCTGTTATGGGGGCATCCGCCGATGGCCGCAAGGCAAAGATGCCGCTCTCAGAGGGGATCTCGCCCGTCCAGGGTGCAGACCGGAAGGGGCCGACCGCAGTAGTGAAATCCGCAGGGAAAATGGATCATATCAGGACAGGTGGCACACTGCTGAACATGAAGTTCATGCCGAAGATACTGGAGGGAGAGGAAGGGATAGACAAGCTGGCCAAGCTTGTTCGCACGTACTTCCGCTACGATTCCCACCATGTCCAGTTTAACGTTGTTGATGCTTCGACACTCCGGAAAGCCCAGGAAAACCCAGAGGAATACGGGGATCTCATCATCCGTGTAGCAGGATACAGCGATTACTTTTGCGATCTCGGAAAAGATCTTCAGGATGAAATAATCTCGCGAACGGCACAGGGTGAGCTTTGACGAACTCATGGTGGTGGAAAAAAATTAATCCCCCCTCCCCTTGTTTATAAGGAGGAGATTTGAAACCTATGTTCTCAGTATACAAATAATCACACAAAGACACGGAGAGCACAAAGAATGAAAGGAGAACAAAAAATATAAAAAAATCTCTGTGGCCTTGGCGGCTTCGTGTGAGGAAAAAATCATCACACAGAGGCACAAAGACCACAAAGGCTGCTAATGAAGCATAAGAAATGGGGATATACAAAAGTAGCTCTTTGTGTCTTCGTGTGATAATAAAAGTAATTCTTCGTGGCTCCGTGTGAGAAGAAAATTTGGCTGAGATATCAGCCATGCAGTGACCTATCCAGGGCCTTCAAGGAAGTTTCCAACATAATCTCCGGGAGAGTGGGGTGTGCGTGTATGGTCTCCGCCAGCTCTTTGACGGTGCAGCCTGTCTGTACGGCGAGGACCCCCTCTGCGATAAGATCAGTGGCGTGCGGTCCCACGATGTGAACGCCTAGAATCCTCCCATTGTCGGCATCTGATACGATCTTCGCCTGTCCCGCGATCTCACCGATGGCGTGGGCCTTCCCGAGGTTACGGAAGAGGACACTGTCCGCTCGAACATGGTAGCCCTGCTCCCTCGCCTGGGCCTCGGTTAGCCCCACGTCAGCGACCTCAGGCATGGTAAAGATTGCCCCGGGGACAGCATCATACCGCATAATCCGGCTTCCTCCCATGGCGTTCTCAGCGGCGACCATCCCCTCAGCAGAGGCTACATGAGCCAACATTATTTTAGACGGTCCTAGGACATCTCCGATGGCATAGAGGCCGGGGACGCTGGTCTCCATCCGTTCATCGGCGATGATCCATCCCCTGTCGTCCATCCTTACCCCTATCCCTTCCAGACCGATCCCGGCTGTGTTGGGCATCCGACCGATGCACACGAGCACCTTATCCACATCCACCGTTACCGGTTTTGCAGCATTCTCTTTCAGGCCCTGGACGAAGGGGGAAGGGCCAATGGTCACATGGCACGTGCCATCTATGTCGATCCTTTCCACCGTACGGTTCAGCATGAACGTTATGGCGTGTTTTTTCATCTCCCGTTGCAGGACCTTAGAACAGTCCTCGTCGACCGAGGGAAGAGGAAGCAGGCGTGAGAGGGCCTCTACGACTATCACCCGTGAGCCGAGGGAGGCGAAGATGAAGGCAAATTCGCACCCGATGACACCTCCCCCGAGGATCAGCAGGGTTTCTGGTATCTCTTGGAGCTCCAAGGCGTCATCACTGGAGAGGATCACCTTGCCGTCAAAGGGAAAGGAGGGGATGTTCATGGGTTGGGAGCCCATGGCAAGGACTAACGTATCCCATGGCACTTCCTGCGCAGTGCCGTCCGAACATTTCACCACCACATTGGACCCCTGAAAACTCCCCCTCCCCTTCAGGTAATGTATATTATGATGATTCAAAAGGCTGATTATGCCCTTGGTCTGGTTCTGCACCACCGTTTCTTTTCTAGCCATAAGGGCCTTCATATCGGGGGCGATCTGCCCGCCTACGGCAATACCATATTCTCCTGCCCGGTGAAACTTCTCCAGTATCTCGGCCGTTGTCGTGAGGACCTTCGAGGGGATACATCCCCGATTAAGACAGGTCCCACCTACCTCCTCCTGCTCGATAAGGGTGACCGCTGCCCCCAGTTGTGCGGCCCGTACGGCTGCGACATACCCCCCAGGGCCCGCCCCTATGATGGTGACCTTTCTCGCCATAATCCCGCAACCTCCCTTTCACACACCCTGATTTTGCACGGTACGTGAATTATCATAAAAATATTATTAAATCAATAGATATTTTATGATATTTTGAGTTTGTCGTAACATTTCAAAATAAATATTGACAAAATCCTCAATTTACTCTAGCATAATTAGAGTAGTATCAATTACGTATAAGCCTGAGTCTTTTCATGAAGATAGACAATACGAGCCTCGCTATTATTAAACACCTCCGTGATGGAAGGAAATCCTTCCGTGAGATCGCTGATGAGTTGTCACTATCTGAAAACACGGTGCGGGCACGGGTCAATAAACTGTTGGATGAAGGGGTTCTCGCGATCTCAGGTCTCGTGGATCCTGAAGCCCTTCCCGGTCATATGTTGGCCTTTATCGGCGTCAAGCTCAAGACCATGGATCTGGTCAACAAAGGCAAGGAATTCAGCGAACTAAAGAGCGTTGTCTCGGTAAGTGTTGTGACCGGCCGATTTGATCTCATGCTGTTAATTCTCCTCAACAAAGGTTTCAGTCTGCTCGAATTCTATACCGAGGAGGTAGTCCGAATAAAGGACGTTCAATCCGTGGAGACCTTCGTGGTCTACAAGGGCTACAATATGAAGGTCCCATACATACTTTGATATTGGGACGGATTTAATGATGATGAAAGGAGAGTTCCCCATTGAGCAACAAGGAATGGAGGACACACAATCCCCCAGGAGCCCATCGTGTAATCGTTACCAAAGAGCTGCCAGGAAAGCGGTGGCTGGAAATTTTAGGGCGGGCCGACTGCAGGGTGGAGATCTGCACGTCGACGGATATCTTGAGTGCGGAGGAGATCAAGACGGTGATCGGGGATCGGTGCGCCGGGGCTATTGGTCAGTTGACCGAGACGTGGGGAGAGGAACTGTTCGTCGCCCTCAAGGCCGCCGGGGGAAGGGTCTACAGTAACTATGCCATCGGCTACGACAATGTGGATATCGACGGTGCCACCAAACTGGGCATCCCAGTGGGGAATACGCCGGGTGTGCTAACCGAGACTACGGCGGAGTTGGCCGTCGCACTGACCTTCACAGCTGCGCGCAGGGTGGTCGAAGGCGACAGATTTATACGGAGCGGTCAATTCAAGGGTTGGCTGCCAGCCCTCTGCCTCGGGGAACTCCTCTGGCGTAAGACGGTGGGCGTTATCGGCGCAGGGCGCATCGGTGCTGCCTATGCCCGCATGATGGTCGAAGGACATAAGATGAATCTGATCTACTACGATGTGCACCAAAATGAAGCCCTGGAGGAATATATGGCTGCCTATGCGGAGCTCCTGAGATCGCATGGTGAACAACCGGTTACCTGCTGGCGCGCGGAGAGTGTGGAAGAGGTACTCCGTGAGGCGGATCTGGTCAGCCTACACCCGGTGCTCGATGAGACCACACACCATCTGATCAATGCAGGGCGCCTGGCGCTGATGCAGGAGCACGCTATCTTGGTCAATGCGAGCCGGGGGCCGGTGATCGACGAGATCGCCCTCATCGCTCACTGCCGGAAGCACCCGAACTTTCGGGTTGGGCTCGACGTATTTGAGGAGGAGCCAGAGATGAAGCCTGGGTTGAGCCAACTGGACAACGTGGTCATCGTCCCCCACATCGGCTCGGCGACCAGATGGACTCGGGAAGGTATGGCAACCCTGGCGGCCAGCAACGTGACGGGGATCTTGGGGGGGTATCCGGCCTGGCATGATCAGAATGTCTCGCCGTTTCTCGGGGACGAACCGCCCAAGGCGACCCCGAGCATCGTGAATGCAAAGGAGTTGGGCATCCCCGTCTATGCCGGGTAACTATAAAAATAAAATAAAGTGAGGTGGAGAAGATGAGGATCGCAGAGAGAATAGCACGTTTGGGAACGGAGACGGCCTTTGCTGTCTCTGCTGAGGCGGCTGCCTTTGCAGCCGAGGGCAATAAGGTATATCCCTTCCATCTGGGCGACATGAATATGAGGACCCCCGCCAATATTATTGAGGCGGCCTACAAGGCGATGAAGGACGGCAAGACCGGCTATTGCCCCAACGCCGGCATCCCGCAGTTGCGTGAGGTCTTGGCGGATGACGTCAGCAGGTCTCACAACGTAAAGTACTCCATGGAGAACGTCGCCATCCAACCGGGCGGCAAACCGACCATCGGCAAATTTTTCCTAGCACTGATGAATCCCGGAGATGAAGTCCTCTACCCCAACCCCGGTTACCCGATCTATGAGTCACAGACCGAGTTCCACGGCGGCAAGGCCCTCATCTATGGCTACGTTGAGGGTGAGGACAACTTTGAGCTGGACTTGGACGCCCTTGAGAACCAGATCACACCTCGCACAAAACTCCTGGTGCTCAACGACCTGCAGAACCCCACCGGGGCAGAGTGCTCGAAGCAGGAGCTTGAAAGGATCGCCGAGATGGCCCTCAAGCACGACCTCTATATCCTCTGTGACGAGGCATATTTTGACATCCGCTATGAGGGCAAGAGCAGGTCATTGGCGTCACTGCCGGGCATGGCCGAACGATGCGTAATCCTCTATACTTTTTCTAAGAAGTTCGCCATGACCGGGTGGCGGCTTGGCGCTGCGATCGGACCCAAGGAGATCATCGATGTCATCACTAAGCTCAACGTCAACGACGAGTCCTGCTCCAACCACTTTATCCAGTATGCAGCGATAGAAGGCCTCACCGGCGATCAAACAGAGGCCAAGCAGATCTTGAATACCCTCAAAGAGCGGCGTGATACGGCCGTGGATATCCTCAACTCCATTGAGGGCGTGCGATGTTTTCGACCGAACGCGACGTTCTACCTCTACCCCAACGTCACCGAGGCGATGAAGAAGAAAGGTCTCACCAATTATGATGCCTTCCGCAAGGCCTTGCTGCATGAGACCGGCGTATCGGTATGCACGCGGTTGCACTTCGGCAGACCCCAGGAGGGCGAGAAAGATTTTTACATCCGTCTGGCCTACTCGGGGATCGACACTGCGGAAATCGAGGAGGGACTCGGGAAATGTAAGGACTTCATTGAAAGCTGAACGATCTGCTGTACGATAACCGACGAACGGAAAGGAAGGACCAATGAGTGAACTTCACCGAACTGTTTTTTACGACCAGCACGTGGCCCTGGGGGCCAATATGGTGGAATTCGCTGGCTGGGAGATGCCGGTCTTCTACCCCACCGGCATCGTGGAAGAGCATCTTGCCACCCGCAAGGGGGCGGGGCTCTTTGATGTCTCCCACATGGGCCGATTTATCCTCCGTGGCAAAGGAGCACTCCCGTTCCTGCAGCACGTCTTGAGCAATAATGCCGAGGCCCTCGACATCAGAACTGTAGGCGCCCAGTACACGCTCATCCCCACCGAAACCGGCGGGGCTGTCGATGACGCCTATCTCTATCGGTTTGTCGAGGATGAGTACCTGCTCGTAGTCAACGCCGCCAACCGAGAGAAGGACTGGGAACACTTTCAACGGTTCTTAAAGGACTTCAAGGACGTTGAGCTGACGGACCAGACTGCGCAGATCACCATGCTTGCGTTACAGGGTCCGCAGTCTCGTGCCATCCTGGAGGATATCATCGAGAAAGGATCGTTTCCTGAGCCGGCGCGAAACGCCGTCAGTACCGTAACGATCTCTGGTGTCCGGGTCAGGGTAGCTCGGACCGGATACACGGGCGAGCCGTTGTGCTTTGAACTCTTCGCGGGCCGGGACGACGGCCCGATGCTGTGGGACCTGATCGTGGCCAAGGGGGTCACACCCGTCGGTCTCGGCGCTCGAGACACGCTCCGCCTGGAGGCCGGCCTGCCCCTCTATGGCCACGAGTTCGGCCAAGACCACGACGGCAAGGAGATCCCCATCCTGGCCTTTCCGATGGCGAAGATCGCCGTGAGCTTTTCACCGCTGAAGGGGGATTATTTCGGTCGTTCAGCGCTTGTCAGGCAACAGGAGGCGCTCAAAAGGATCATCTCACGCGACTATTCGCTCATTCATGACCTGCCGCGCATGATCAAGCAGATCGCTGTGGCAGGACGAGGTGTCGCCCGTGAGGGGTCTAAGGTGTTTAAGGACGGCACGCACGTGGGTTACGTCACCAGCGGGACGATGGTTCCTGTCTGGACCTTCGAGGGCGAAGGGCTGGAATCGGTACAGACCAACCAACGTCAGCTGCGCTCGATCTGCCTCGGGTACATAGACAGCGACATCATCGAGGATGAGAGGCTCGCCATCGATATCCGGGGCAAGGCGGTCGATGCCCTCGTAGTCCCGTTCCACATGCGCGTTGACGCCCCACCGTATGCACGCCCTATCCTTTACGATTTTCAGCTCCCTCTGCAGGAAATACCGGCTGGGGATGCGCAGACCAAGGTACGCAGGCTGTTGGAGAAGGCCGTCGAAAATACGATCTGGCGACAGCGGGAATGCATCAACCTCATCCCCTCGGAGATGACCATCTCGCCGATGGCCAGGCTCCTGTCCGTGATGGACCCGGCCTTCCGCTATGCAGAACACAGGAAATTGAAGGCATTCTACGACGCCGATATCTTCTACTACCAGGGCACCGACTTCATCGGCGAGGTCGAGTGGCTGCTGGAAGAGCAGATGCGGACATACCTCGGCTGCCACGAGGTCGAGATGCGCCTCATCAGCGGACAGATGGCCAACACGGCCGTTTTCAGCGCCATGGTCGACTACCTCAATCGCGCCGACCGCAAACAAGAACCGAGGCGGATTCGACAGGTGATGAATAACCATATCGGCAAGGGAGGCCACTTGAGCGCCCAACCCATGGGCGCGTTGAAGGACTACGTCGCCCTGAACCCGTACACCGAGCGGCCGGCCGTGATCAATTTTCCGGTGCTGGCCGAAAACCCCTACAAAATAGACGTGTCGGCCACGTTGGAATTAATTGATGAGTACCGTCCGGAGCTAATCATCTTCGGCAAGAGCATGGTCCTCCATAAGGAACCGGTCGCTGAGATCCGCCAATTCCTCGACGCTCATGGTATCGCTGCGGTGGTGATGTACGACATGGCCCACGTGCTCGGTCTCATCGGCCCGCACTTCCAACAGCCCTTTGAAGAGGGGGCGGACCTGGTCACCGGATCCACGCACAAGACCTTTTTCGGCACGCAGCGTGGCATTTGTCGGCAGTCGTTTTCAGGAACATGAGGAGCGCTATGAGTTGTGGGAGACCCTGCAGCGGAGGGCCTTCCCCGGCTCGGTCTCCAACCACCACCTCGGTACGTTGGTGGGGCTGTTGATGGCCGCGTATGAAATGAATTACTTTAAGGACGAGTATCAGGCCAAGGTAGTAGCAAACGCCAAGGCGTTCGCCAGGGGGCTCAAGGACTGCGGTCTGGATGTTGCCGGTGATCCAGCCATTGATTTCACCGAGACTCACCAGGTGGTCGTAGCGGTAGGTTACAGCCGCGGGCCGGAGATCGCGAGGAGACTCGAGGCCAACAACATCATCTGCAACTACCAGGCGACCGCAGATGAAGAGGGGTTTACCGCATCCGGTGCCCTCCGAATGGGTGTATCGGAGATGACCCGTTTCGGCATGGAAGAGGACGACTTTCGTGCCCTGGCGGCCTTGATCCGTGATATCGTGCACAAGGACGCCACCGTCATCGATCAGGTCAAGGCGCTTCGGGAACGATTTCACGGACTGCGGTTTTGCTTTGATGACGAGGAATATGCCGATCTTCTTCAGAAATTACATGAACTTCTGTGATGAATCAGGCGCCTATGAATCAGAGGCGAGCGTTATGGTTGCAGATAGTTTTCCCCATGGCAGTACGCACTGTCTCGTTAGGGAATCGATTTTAAAAAGGAGGAATAATCATGAAGGAGATTAGTGAATTACGCTTCCCCGATGATCTCCGCTATGCAGATGATCACGAGTGGGCCAAACCTGAGGGTGATAAGGTCAAGATCGGTATCAGCGACTATGCACAGGATCAGCTCGGCGATATCGTGTTCGTGGAACTCCCCCAGGTCGGTGACACCTTCGGTAAGGGTGAAGAATTCGGGACCGTAGAGTCGGTCAAGGCCGTTGCCGAATTGTATATGCCGATCGGTGGTGAAGTCCTTGCTGTTAATACGGCCCTGGAGACCTCTCCCGAGCTGGTAAATAAAGATCCGTACAACGCTGGATGGATGATCGAGGTAAAACCGACAGACCCTGCTGACCTGGAGATCCTCATGGACAAGGGCGCTTACCTTGGAATGTTGAAAGGGGTATAATCATGCGTTACTTACCTCATACCGATGAAGATATAGCTTCCAT
>CAYQOD010000033.1:0-12334 GCA_964419065.1 uncultured Thermodesulfobacteriota bacterium
GGGCCGCGGGGACGTGAAAGGAGTGGTCCTTTTGGTTGAGGAGCTCACAGAGGGGAGCGAGGTAGGAACAAGGCACCCCCGTGAAAAAGAGGAATCCGCTTTGTATCAACGAATTCAAAAAATCACCCGCCTTCATCAGTTGTATTGTAGCAATTTCATGAAAAAAGAAAAAGAGTCATTATATTCAACTACCATGGACAAAGAAGAGGCGGGTCTTGCTTTGTGTCTTGAAAAGGTTGTTTTAGAACCAACGTTATATATCAGATTAGTATCAGGGTCCCGTCCACCCCCCCTTCAATGAAATGAGCCGCATCTGAGGGTGTGATCATTGACCATCGACACAAAAAGGAGGATCAGCAAATGAGGACACCTCCCATATTATTGTCCCATTCAGGGGAGCAATACCCTCGTCTTTAGGCGAAGACTTTATTTCGATCTTTGTCCCAAAAAGGGTTCAAGGGTCCAAGGGGCCAGGGGTTCTACAAACATGTTTGATGCTTTTCACTCAAATCCTCGAATCCTGCCGCCAGCGGCATTCCGCTTCCGTAAATCTATATTGCGGGGCGGGATTGCATCCTTGACTCCTAAAGCCCCGCCCTTGGCGGGATAGTTTACTTTGATAACCTAGCCCTTAAATCTTTTCTTTCACCATTTCCAGGAATTCTGCCGGAGATACTATCTGTACCCCTTCGTATGCTTTCCTCCCGAAATGGCGCTTATTACCGGTGACAATAGCATTCACCCTGGCTGATAAAGCGACCTCTAAAAACGGTTCATCATCAGGGTCAGGGAGACGAATCTTCGAAGGTTTCACTGAAACAAGAAGACCTTCCTGTTCAATCTGATCCAAAAACGCTTCCACATCTTCTTTCGCAAAACTAAATTTTGGCCGGTTTAAGACACTGCGGTATTCTGAAAGAATTCGAAGATCATACGCCAACTGAATGGTTCCATCTGCGACAAGGCGGAGGATGGTCGCTGTGTTGCTATAAGGCTTAAGGATGCCGGAGACAAGGATATTGGTATCGAGAACAATAATCATCGCCTGCGACTCTTCCGAACAGCCCGAATCTCAGCTTCAATGTCCGAATTCGTCAGTTTATCTAATCCTAATGCAATCGATTTTTTCTGCATCTCCTCTAATGCTATAACCGCTCGGCTGCGACGGATGGCGCGGATAGTCTTTTCTAATGTCTCTTCGGTAACCCCCGAAAGCAGGGCAATGGGTTTACCGTTAGAGGTGATAACGATTTCTTCCTCCTTAACCCTGCTCCAAATCTCTTTAGGCTTGGTGTTGAGATCTCTTACTGAAATGAAACGCATCTTCGGCCTCCTTAATTTATATCAATCAATAAATTATCATATTATCTGATAATTGTCAAACATAATAACTCTTTCAATAGGATGGGACACTCTATCGACTATCGTGACGTTATCGTCAGTGTCTCGGCGCGCCTGTAGAGGAATCCCTATTCTCTGTGTGATCTTCAGTGACTCAGCAAGCCGACCTAGCCCCTCCCTCCTGGATTACAATAGGAGCTGCCCTCTTATTCCTAAAAAGTCATCAAAAACAAACAAGATTCAAACACGAGACAACCCGTCTACCCATCTTCACCCCTAAAAAAGCCGAAATATGTCAACAAAAAAGCAAGATAGATCAAGAATTTAAGAACAAGACATGATATAAAGTCCTTTGAGAATAGCGTAATCTTCCCCTGCATAATCTCGATCTTCAAGAGCCGATGAGGGGGACATTTTTTCCGTAGGTTTCGATAGAGATCTGGAAGGGTTCAACTACTCCACATGGAGGGTACAAAAGGGCTGAGGGGTAAAATTTCGGCGTGCGCGCCCCCATATTACAATAAAAAGACGCAGACACTGAACAACGTCGTGAAAAGAAACTATAAATAATAACCTGAAGGCATTTCGGTTGTACAATAAAAAACGCTAAGGAGGTTATTCGTAATGAATCACATCACTTTTGTTAGCAATAGGTCTGGGCAAAATAGCGGTGGTGAAAAGATTAAGCTCTGTTATCGACGCATCATTAGGCTGGTAGCGTTATGGACCGCGATGGTGTTGTTGGCAGCTTGTGCACCCACCATCAACGATCTCGAGCCTAGTTCGGGTGTATCGGGTGATAAAATTTTAATTACCGGCGGGAAGCTTACGGTCGGCGGCAAAAATCCTTCCAGTGTCGATTTTAACGGGACCGCCGCCAAATTCAAAGCCGTTGGCAACGATGTGGAAGCTGAAGTTCCGATCGGCGCAACTACCGGACCGGTACACGTAAAGACAGGCTACGTCGATTTCTATTCACCCGGTGGTACGGCAACAAGCCCTTTTGACTTTACTGTTATAATAAAGACATTTTCGGAAACGGAGACAAATGACACGCAAAAAACCGCCAACGATACAGGATTGGCACAGCTCATAAAAGGCAGCATAACAGATACAGATAAAGCCGATTGGTTCAAGGTAACGAGCGGTCCTTCCGGGCCTTGGGGATATGCAATAGAGATTGTGGCCGAGCCGAAAAACTTACCTACTGGTGTCTCGCTTCGGGTTGATATGGAAGGATACCGAGCGGATATAAAAGCGGTTGGGAACTTGACAACATACAAAGACAGCAAATCATTTACTTTGTGGACGACGCACGCCCCGAACACCGATATATTCTTAAAGGTATCTTGGGTCGGATCACCTTCAACAAGTTTTACGACGGATTATACACTTAAGATTGCGCGCATCAAGATTAGCGATACTAACGAGGCTGATGATACTTTTAAGAACGTCAAAGGGATAACAATGGTAAATGGGATGGGTACCCACAACACGTCCTATTTATGTAATATTTTCAAAGGCGGCGAGGATGTCGGCATGCAGGATTTTTACTCCTTTAACGCTGGCGGCGCTACCCAGATTAGTATCGTAGTAATCAGCCCTCCTCTAGACATGAGTGACGGTGTGTACGTGGACCTCTATGATAACGCACAGGGTTATCGAGGGGGAGCAAAAGGTAACTATGTGGTAGCTAACCTTGACTACGTGTTAACCGGGGGCGAACAAGCGCTGGGTACATGGTATATCGAAGTCACCAATGCCTGGGATCATTACGCAAGCGCAGGCGCAGGACCCACGGACGAAATGCCCTTGAGCTGCAAAGCACCGTATACAATTTTGGTGATTGCGAAATAGGTTATGGGGCAATTGGAGAACATGTGTTTGCCTTGTGATAACTGAAAAATCGTAACATGGGTCACTCAGGCTTCAACGTTAGTAGTAAGTGATGTCCCACAAAAGAGGAAGACTAAAGGATTTGCCCAAAGGACCCAAAGGATTATTTGTCGAACGTGAAGACCTGAGAATCATGGAAATTATAAGGGGTCACCTATAAAAATGAACTCTTCCTATAAGGCCGTTCCTTAAGTATAATCCAGGGGACATTTTTAACGAGCTTGACTAATTCAATGCGTTCTTGCTCATGTTCATGTAGGTGAGTGTCGGTGATGAGGATCATCCTCTCTGCAACACCCTGATCATCTCCGCATGGATCCTCCCATTGGTGGCGAGGACCTCCTGGCCAGAGAGGTCGAGGGGCCTTCCTCGAAAGTCCGTCACGGCACCTCCAGCCTCTTCGACGATGAGCTTCCCGGCGGCTACATCCCATGGCTGGAGCTTCAATTCCCAAAACCCGTCAAACCTCCCCATGGCCACATAGCAGAGATCCAAGGCCGCCGAGCCGTCCCTCCTAATGGCCTGCGCCTCCATGGTGAAATTGTTGAAGTGGTTCAGGTTGTTCTCCGGGCTCTCCCTGAGGTCATAGGGGAAGCCCGTGGAGATGAGGGCCTCAGTGAGCCGTGTGGTCATAGAGACGGAGATCCGCTCCCCATTGAGAAAGGCTCCCTTGCCTTGCTGGGCGGTGAAGAGCTCGTCCAGCATGAGATCATAGACCGCCCCCAGCACTACCTCACCCTCCAACTCCAGGGCAACCGAGGTGCAGAAGCAGGGGTATCCATGGGCATAGTTGGTGGTCCCGTCGAGGGGGTCGACGATCCACCGGTAGGGGGAGGGGAGTTCCGGCATGGGGGTCTCCTCGGTCAAGATAGTATGCCCAGGGAAGGCCTTCCTGATGATCTCGACGATCCTCTGCTCACACCTCTTGTCCACCTCGGTGACCAGGTTGATCTCACCCTTCAACTCGACTTTTTTATCTTTTTCCAGCCACTTACGCTGGATTGCACCCGACTCCCTAGCAGCACGAACAGCGACCTCAAGCAGGACCTCCAGATTCATTGCTTCTCCTTATGAGCAGTAGAGTAATTGTCTAAAAAATAAAACAGCTAAATGCCCTTCCCTGAGAGACTGGGTGTCAATTCAAACAGTTCCCTCTCCCCACGTCAGTGGGGAGAGGGTGGGGTGAGGGGTTCAACTAAAAAGTATTTAACATATTCTTTATTGTAACCCCTCATCCTGCACCTTCTCCCCTTAGTAAGGGGAGAAGGAATATATAATGCTAACATGTAATTACGACACGTTCTGCGGTGAGGAGAGGAAATATATTTATTTGCTACATAAAGCTCAAAAGGATTAAGATGGTATCGTGTACGCTGGAATGGCTAATAAGACTCCCCTATGAAGCTCTCTTTTCAACGATCTTATAGATCGCCTTTAAGGCATCGTCCAGTTTCGCAACCCTGGTGCCTCCTGTCTGGGCCATGGTGGGATTTCCGCCCCCCCGGCCTCCTACCATCTCAGCAATCTCCCCGATGAGTTCATCGGCCCGGAGCCGATCGGCCAAGTCCTTGGTGACCATAAGGACGATAGTAGCCTTCCCGCCTCTCTCACCCCCCAGGGCGATGACCCCCGAACCGATCCTGTCCTTTATCCCGTCCCCCACCTCCCGGAGGCCCTTGGGGTCCATATCATCCACCCGGTAGGAGACCACCTTCACCCCCTTCACCTCCTTGACCTCCGGCCCGAGGCCCGTCTGGCTGGTGGCGAGCCTTCGACGAAGAGTCTCGATCTCCCGCTCCAGGGTCCGTTGCCCCTCGAAGAGCTTCTCGATCTTAGCAGTCAACTCCTCGGGCCTCGCCTTCAGGAGCTGGGCCGCCTCCCTTAGCTCTCGCTCTCCCTCACGGAGGTAATCGAGGACCCCCGAGCCGGTAAGGGCCTCAATCCGCCTCACCCCGGCGGCGACCCCGCTCTCTGAGAGCACCTTGAAGACCCCGATCTCGCCAGTCCTTCGCACGTGGGTGCCCCCACACAGCTCCTGGCTGTAATCCCCGATGCTCAGTACTCGGGCCTCGTCTCCGTACTTCTCGCCGAACAGTGCCGTGGCCCCCCGCCCGACGGCCTCTTCCGTCGCCATTACCTCGGCCAGGACCGGTGAATCCTCCCATATACGTCGGTTGACCAACGACTCTATCCGCTCCACGGTCTCCTGTTCGATGCCCGCATAGTGGGTGAAATCGAAGCGCAAACGCTCCGGAGACACCAACGAACCGGCCTGGTTGACATGTCCGCCCAAGATCTCCCGGAGTGCCGCCTGCAAGATGTGGGTGGCGGTGTGGTTGCGGGCCGTGGCCCTCCTCCTCTCCTCATCCACCTGCAGGAGGGCGCGCCCTCCAACCCTGACCTCCCCCTCCGTGACCACCCCCCTATGCACGATCAGCTCAGGCAGGGGACGGACGGTATCGTGCACCCCCACCCGAAACCCGGTTGCGGATATGACCCCCTGATCACCCACCTGTCCTCCAGTCTCGCCGTAAAAGGGGGTCGCTGCGGTGATGACCTCCACCTCCTCCCCCTCCTGAACAGCGGGGACGAAACGACCGTCCTTGATGATCTTCATGATCTCTGACTCTGCCCGCAGGGTCTCATAGCCGACAAACTGGGTGGCGATCCCTTCAGAGAGCATCTCCTTATGGGCAGGGGAAAGCCGCTCACCCACCTCACCCCTCCATGCCTCCCGTGCCCGCTTCCGCTGGACCTCCATGGAACGCTCAAACCCCTCCAGATCGATGGTCATCTCCTCCTCGCTGACGATATCCTCGGTGAGGTCGGTGGGGAACCCGAAGGTATCGTAGAGCTTGAACACCACCTCTCCGGGCAGGACCTGCGCCCCCTGCTCCCGCAGCCGCTGGACCTCCTCCCACAAGACCTTTAACCCATAATCCAACGTCTCCGAAAACTGCTCCTCCTCCCGCTGAAGGATCTGCGTGAGGTACTCCCTCCTCTCCGTTACCTCCGGATAGGTCTCCCCCATCACCTCCACCACCTTTTCAGCTACGGGGACGAGGAAAGATCCCTCAATCTCTAAGAGCTTTCCGTGCCTTAGGGCCCGGCGGATGATTCGGCGCAACACATACCCCCTGCCCTCATTGCTCGGGAGGACCCCGTCAGCCAGGAGAAAGGTCACCGCCCTGGCATGGTCGGCGATCACCCTGATGGAGACATCTTTTTTCTCGTCGCTCCCGTATCTCACGCCACTGATCTCACCGATGCGCCCTATGATCCCCCCAAAGAGGTCGGTATCGTAATTGCTCTGTACCCCCTGAACTACCGCAGCCGTCCGCTCCAACCCCATCCCCGTATCGATGCTCGGTGCAGGGAGGGGGTTCAAACTCCCGTCGCTCTCCCGGTTGTACTGCATAAAGACTAAATTCCACAGCTCCAAGAAACGATCACAATCACAGCCCACCTCGCAATCGAGAGAACCGCATCCCACCTCTTCCCCTTGGTCGATGATGATCTCCGAGCAGGGGCCACAGGGGCCGGTGTCTCCCATAGCCCAGAAGTTATCCTTCTCCCCCATGCGGACGATCCGGTTTGCCTGCAGTCCAATCCGCTCCCGCCAGATGGAGAACGCCTCCTCATCCTCCTCGAATATCGAGACCCATAGCCTTTCTGGCGCGAGGTGGAGGTGCTCGGTGAGAAATTCCCACCCCATCTCGATGGCCCCCTCTTTGAAGTAGTCGCCGAAGGAGAAGTTTCCCAGCATCTCGAAGAAGGTGTGGTGGCGTGCCGTCTTGCCCACGTTCTCCAGGTCATTGTGCTTTCCCCCTGCCCGCAGGCACTTCTGTACCGACGTCGCGCGGTTGTACTCCCTGGTCTCCTCCTTCAGGAAGACCCGCTTAAACTGCACCATCCCCGCATTGGTGAACAGGAGGGTAGGGTCGTCATACGGCACCAACGGAGAGCTCCTGACGATCCTATGGCCCCGTTGCTCGAAATACCGTAAAAAGACCTCCCGTAGCTCATCCCCTCTCATCACTTGAACTCGTCAACCTCCTCTTCTTCCTTTTCCTCGGTCTTTTCAAACTCCTCCCAGGTCAGATCACTGGTGGCCAGGATCCCCCTGACCCTGAGGGCGAAGTCATCGGGGTTGGTGCTGTGGTGCAGGGCCTCCTCGTAGGTAATCAGTTCCTTCTTGAGGAGGTACATCAACGATTGATCAAAGGTCTGCATGCCATAGGTAGCGTACCCCCCAGTGATGGCTTCATAGATCTCGTGCGTCTTGTCCTTGTCGACGATGCAGTCCCTGATGCGCGCCGTAGATATCATAATCTCTACGGCAGGCACCCTCCCCATCCCGTCGGCCCGGGGCAGGAGGCGCTGGGAAATCACCCCCTTCAGGATACCGGCCAACTGGAGCCTGATCTGTTTCTGCTGATAGGGGGGGTAAACGGCGACGATCCTGTTCACCGTCTCCGCGGCATCCAGGGTGTGGAGTGTGCTGAGCACGAGGTGCCCGGTCTCAGCCGCCAAGATGGCCGTCCCGATGGTCTCAAAATCCCGCATCTCACCCACGAGGATTACATCTGGGTCCTGACGTAAAGCCATTTTGAGGGCCTGGGCAAAGTTATCGGTATCGGTGCCGATTTCTCTCTGGCTGATGATGCTCTTGTGGTCGCGGTGGAGAAATTCGATGGGATCCTCAATGGTGATAATATGAGAGCGTCTGTAGTGGTTGATATAGTCGATCATGGCCGCCAAGGTGGTCGACTTGCCGCTGCCGGTAGTGCCGGTCAGCAGGACCAACCCTCTCGCCTCACTGGAGATCCGTTCCATCACCTTCACTGGGAGGTTGAGCTCCTCAAATCCCCTGATCCCATAGGGTATCACCCGCAAGGCGATGGAGATACTCCCCCGCTGCTGAAAGACGTTGACCCGAAACCTTCCGAGTCCGGAGATGCCATACGCCATATCGATCTCCATGTCCCTCAGGAAACGCTCACGCTGCCGCTCGCTCATGATCTGATACGCCAGCTTGGCCAATTGGTTGGAGTCCATGGTGGATTGATCCTTGAGCGGGACCAAATCTCCATCGATCCTGAGGATGGGTGGTTGGCCGACAGTAAAGTGAATGTCCGAGGCCCGGTTGTTCAGGGCGACAAGCAGTATCTCATTCAGATCCATCTCCGCCCTCCTTCTCCCCCGTGGGCAGGCTGTAGTGCTCCAGGACTTTGTGCTCTATCTCACTCCTCACCTCTGCATTCTCTCTCAGAAAGGCCTTGGCGTTATCTCGTCCCTGACCGATCCTCAGATCGCCGAAGGAATACCAGGTACCCACCTTCTCCAAGATAGTGAGGTCAGTGGCGAGATCCACAATCTCCCCCTCCCGAGAGATCCCCTCCCCATAGACGATGTCGAATTCCACCTCTTTGAAGGGAGGTGCCACCTTGTTCTTTACCACCCGGACCTTGGTCCGACTCCCCACCACTTCCTGTCCTCGCTTTATGGCGGCGATCTTCCGTATATCCAGCCTCACCGAGGAATAGAACTTGAGGGCATTGCCCCCCGGGGTGGTCTCCGGATTGCCGAACATTACCCCAATCTTCATCCGGATCTGATTGATAAAGATCACGATGGCCTTTGATCTGTTGATGCTGGCTGCCAATTTCCTCAAGGCCTGGGACATTAGTCTGGCCTGCAGGCCCATGTGGACATCCCCCATCTCCCCTTCGATCTCTGCCCGAGGCACCAGGGCCGCCACCGAATCGATGGCGATCACGTCCACCGCTCCGCTCCGTACCAAGATCTCCGCGATCTCCAGGGCCTGTTCCCCGGTGTCAGGCTGGGAGACGAGGAGATCCTCTATCTTGACCCCTAACCTCTGGGCATAGTTGAGATCGAGGGCATGTTCAGCATCGATAAAGGCCGCTATCCCGCTTTTCTGGGCCTCAGCCACCACATGGAGGGCTAAGGTAGTCTTTCCCGAGGCCTCGGGACCGAAGATCTCCACGACCCTCCCCCGGGGTAATCCCCCTACCCCGAGGGCCAGATCCAGGCCCAGTGAACCGGTGGAGATGGTCTTGACCTCTGCCGGTCGCACCTCAGAGCCGAGGCGCATAATGGCCCCCTTGCCAAACTGTTTCTCAATCTGTGTGACGGCCACATTGACCGCCCGATCCTTCTCACTATCCGCTGCCATGACGATCCTCCTCTCAAAACTCAGGGAAGGCTCTTCCCCCCCTGAAACGGGGAAATACTTCTGGTTTCAGGGACAGTATCTCCCTGAAGCAACGAGGGGAACGTGTGTGCCGTAGCCATACATCTCAGCATCGGGTTTCCGCGAAGTATCTTCACGGCACATCAGGGGCCTTCCACCTTACGGAACCTGCAGAGGGATGCTACCTAACTTGGTATACTCCGCCCCTGTGGGTTTCAGGTGGCTTCGAAAGAGGACGATTGCTCCAACCTCCATGGTCCCCAGGTCGCTCTCTCCTATATCCTTGAGGGCCTCAAGTGTCCCTGCCCCTGTCCCCTTGCCCGAGCGCAGCCGCCCCACCGTCAGGTGAGGGGTGTACACCCTCTCCTCTCGCTTGAAACCAAGTCCTTCCACTCCTCGCTCCACCCGTGCTTGCAACTCCCTGAGGGAGTCACCCTGATCATCAACCCCTATCCAGATGACCCGTGGATTCTTTACGTTCGGAAATCCGCCGCCGCCCCTGATCCTTACCGTGAAAGGACTTAACCCTTCGACGCCCTCCTCCACCGTGCGTACGATCTCCTCAATACGATCTGGGTCGACCTCTCCAAGGAATTTCAGGGTGAGGTGAATACCCTCTGGTCGCACCCAACGCACACCTGTCACCTGCCCCCGCAACCGCTCCTGAACCTTCCTGATGCCTTCCGCTATCTCCTTGTTGAGCTCTATGGCGAAGAAAGACCTCCATCCTGCCACTGCACTCCCCCTTTATCTCATCAATGACTCTGTCTTCTTCTCGTGCAACGCCACCTCCCTCTTTCTGTACCATCCCAGGACGGCGCTCACTGGCCCCAACATGAGATAGCAGGAGGTGAAGATGAAGAGCATGATCTCCGGTTCTGCCATCACTACTACGATGGCCAAGACCATGGTCACCAGGGTACTAAAAGGCTTCTTCCTGAGGAGATTCAAATCCTTGAAGCTGTAGTACCGAATGTTGCTCACCATGAGAAATGCGAGCGCGTAGACGAGGAAGAGGATGAAGAGGTGCTTGGCCTCACTACCTTCCCCCAGGCGATGGAAGAACAGAACGGTAGCCGCGATAAAGCATGCCGCCGCTGGAATGGGGAGGCCCCGAAAATATCGTGACTCCACTGTGTTTACCTGGACATTAAACCGGGCCAATCTGAGGGCACCGCAAACAAGATAGAGGGAGGCGCCCACCCATCCTAACCTCCCATACGGTTGCAGGGCCCATGATAAGACGAGAATGGCCGGTGCGACACCGAAGGAAATCAGATCTGCAAGGGAGTCGTACTCAATCCCAAAACGGGTGGTAGAACGGGTGAGGCGGGCCACCTTTCCATCGATCACGTCGAAGAGGGTGGCGACGAGGATGGCAACAGCCGCCATGAGATATTTCCCGTTAAAGACGGCAGTAATGGCGTAAAATCCACAGAAAAGGCTCCCTGAGGTGAGCAGATTGGGCAGGATATATACCCCCTTCCTCACCCCTTCTCTCTTCCTCACGGTAGATTTAGGTCTATCCTTCTTTTTCTTCATTTGATCACCCCCAGTACACTCTTCCCTCCTCTTACCCGCTCTCCCATACGAACCGTCACCTCTACCCGGGGGGGAAGGTAGATATCTACTCGGGAGCCGAAGAGGATGGCCCCGAAGATCTCCCCCCGCTGCACCTGATCGCCCCCGCGCACAAAACAGACGATCCTCCGGGCCAGGATGCCAGCGACCTGGACGAAGACCAGCTTCAGTCCGCCAGCCATCCTCAACAGGAGGACGTTCTGCTCGTTCTGTCGCGATGCCTCCCCTCTGTTCGCCGGCAGAAACCTCCCCCGCTGATATCGAATCTCCTCCACCATTCCTTCAGCAGGCATCCGGCTCACATGGACATTAAAGACGGACATAAAGATGCTCACCCTCGTAGCCTTCCCACCAAACGACGGGATTTCCACCCCCTCCTCCACCCCCACGATACGCCCATCGGCAGGGGAGAGGATCAGTCCTTCACCATCAGGTATACGGCGACGGGGGTTCCGAAAAAAAGAGATGCCGAAGAGGGTCAGCACGAGCAAGGGGAGAAAGATATAGATATTCCCCCATATCCCCACCATCACCGTGATCACAGCGGGAGGAATGATATACGGTATTCCCTCCAAGACGACGGGAAAATTTCTCCCTTTACGGTGCATCCTTGCTCTCGATCCAACTCATCATCGTGCGCAGTTCCCTGCCCACCTTCTCGATCAAATGTTCCTGGTCCCTCTTGCGCAGGGCATTGAAGACGGGACGGCGTGCCTCATTCTCCAGTATCCACTCGCGGGCAAAGGTGCCATTCTGTATCGCTTCCAGAATCTCCTCCATGACCAGGCGGGTCTCCTCAGTAATGATCCTCCTGCCCCGGGTCAGGTCTCCGTACTCGGCCGTATCGCTGATGGAGTATCTCATATAGCTGATCCCACCCTCATAGATCAGGTCAACGATCAATTTGAGTTCGTGGAGGCACTCAAAGTAGGCGATCTCAGGCTGATAGCCGGCCTCCACCAGGGTGTCGAACCCGGCCCGCACCAACTCCGTCACCCCTCCACACAGGACCACCTGCTCGCCGAAGAGATCTGTCTCGGTCTCCTCCTTGAAGGTGGTCTCGATCACCCCTGCCCTGGTCGAACCGATCCCCTTGGCGTAGGCGAGGGCCACATCCAAGGCCCTCCCTGAGACATCCTGCTCTATGGCCACCAGTGCAGGAACCCCTTTGCCCTCCACAAACTGCCTCCGCAGGAGATGACCCGGTCCCTTGGGGGCTATCATGATGACATCCACAGAGGGTGGAGGGATGATCTGTCCATAGTGGATATTGAACCCATGGGAGAAGATCAGTGTCTT
>CAYQOD010000034.1:0-12202 GCA_964419065.1 uncultured Thermodesulfobacteriota bacterium
GTTAAGGGGCACCAGAAGGGGATCGAGACGGTCAAAGAGGTAGTGGAGACATGTGGTGAGCTCGGGATCAAGGTCCTCACCCTCTATGCCTTTTCCAAGGAAAACTGGCGCCGCCCGAGCAAAGAGGTGAATGAACTAATGCGACTCCTGCAAAGATATCTGATGGAGGAGCGGGAGGAGTTCTTAGAGAAGAACCTTCGCCTGAAAGCCATCGGCGACTTAGAGGATCTCCCCCCTCCCATCCTCAATACCCTTTTGGAGACGGTGGAGATGACCCGCCACAAGGATGGTCTCATCATCAACCTCGCCCTCAGTTATGGGGGGCGCTCAGAGATCGTCGCGGGGGTCAGGAAGGTCATTCAGGACATAGAGGGGGGGAAGATCAGCAAGGATGATATCACCCCGGAGACCTTTTCCCGCTATCTCTTCACCGGAGACCTCCCTGACCCAGATCTGTTGATCCGCACCAGTGGGGAGTTGCGCATTAGCAACTTTCTCCTCTGGCAGATCGCCTATACTGAGCTCTACTTCACCAAGACCCTCTGGCCTGATTTCGGCAGGGAGGAACTCATCCAGGCCTTGCTTGAATATCAGACAAGAGAGAGGCGTTTTGGCCTCACCGCATCTCAGCTCCAGGAGGGTCTCTCGCGCCGGTAAAGGGAGACCTATTAGCTCAACGGATTGAAGGGCCTTGACGATGACCAAAAGGTTATTATCAGCACTGATTCTCATCCCTCCTCTGACGCTCTTGATCATATTCGGCCCCCGCTATACCCTCTTTATCATGGTCTCTGTAGCCGCCATCCTCGGCCTGTATGAATTCTATAATCTGACCCTGACGGATCAAGGAACGGCAGAGAAGATTGAAGGGGTTGCCCTGGGGGCGATCCTCTGTGGGACATTTCAGTGGACCCCCTCTGATGCACTCATCCCGGTACTGGGGCTAATCCTCTTGACCCTCTTTTTGAGCTATTCCATCCTTTCCCCGGAGTTCTCCACTCTACCGAACCGAATCGGGATCACCTTTTTCGGCATCGTCTACATCCCTTTCCTGCTGTCCCATGTCACCTTGATCAACAAGTTACCCCACGGGATCCTGTGGGTACTCATGCTCATTGCCACTGTGTGGACCGGGGATACCTTTGCCCTCTTTATCGGCTCCCTCTGGGGGCGATACAAGCTCTGTCCCCAGATCAGTCCGAACAAGACGGCAGAGGGATTTCTCGCCTGTTTTATCGGTGCGATACTTACTGTCTTTGTCTTTAAACTCCTGTTCCTTGTGGCGTTGACGGCCACGGATGCCCTCATCATAGGATTAGGCATCGCTCTCTTCGGACAGTTGGGTGATCTCGCGGAATCGATGATCAAGAGGGGTTCCAAGGTAAAGGATTCAGGGAACCTCATCCCTGGCCATGGGGGAATGCTCGACCGATTGGACAGCTTCCTCTTCTCCTCCCCCTTTTTATATTATTTCTTGATTTATAGAGTCTATCCTGGGGCATTATGAAGCGGCTGGCCGTCTTAGGGTCTACCGGGTCCATCGGGGTCAACACCCTCGAGATCGTGGAACGATTCAGAGAGGAATTTGACGTCCTCACCCTCTCCGCCGGAACCAACCTGACGCTGCTGCGCGAACAGGTCGAGAGATTTAGGCCCCAACTCGTCTCCGTCCTCAATCGAGAGCTCGCCTCTCTACTCCGAGAGGGGCTCCGTGGCAAAGGGGTAGATGTAGTATATGGAGAAGAAGGGCTCATTCGTGCAGCCACCTTTCCTGGGGTCGACTTGGTGGTCTCTGCGGTGGTGGGTTCGGTGGGTCTCTTCCCCTTGCTCGCTGCCATTGAAGCGGGGAAGAGAGTTGCCCTGGCGAATAAGGAATCGATGGTGGCGGCCGGTGAGATCATTATGCAGAAGGCTCGTGAGAGAGGAATAGATATATTACCTGTTGACAGTGAACACAGTGCCATCTTTCAGGCCTTGGGGGGAAGGAGAGATGGGAAAGAGGTAAAGAGGATCATCTTGACCGCCTCCGGAGGACCCTTCTACTCCCTGTCCGCAGCGGAGTTAAGGGGGGTAACTCCCCAAGAGGCCCTCGCCCATCCCGTATGGGATATGGGCCGCAAGATCTCAGTGGATTCCGCTACCTTGATGAATAAAGGATTGGAGGTTATTGAGGCCCACTGGTTCTTTCAAATCCCCCCGGATCGAATTGAGGTCCTGATTCACCAACAGGGGATAGTCCACTCATTGGTGGAATACGTAGATGGATCCATGATCGCCCAGCTCAGTATCCCCGATATGAAGATCCCCATCGCCTATGCCCTCTCGTACCCCCGAAGGTTGGAGATCGAGATCCCTTCGCTCAATCTGGTTGAGTGTGCCGACCTGACCTTTGATCCTCCTGACTATGGGAGGTTTCCTTCCTTACAGCTGGCCTACCAGGCCCTGGAGGAAGGCGGGACCCTGCCGGCTGTACTCAACGCCGCCAATGAAACGGCGGTGGAAGCCTTCCTTCAGGAGAGGATCAGCTTCGACCGAATCCCGCACGTGGTCTCCTGCACCATGAATGAGCATAAGGCGACTCCCTTGCGGGAGGCGGACGATGCCCTCCAGGCGGACCGTTGGGCCCGCGAGAGGGCCTCGGGCTTCATTCGCGAGGTGTCCCGATGATCTATATTTTGGCCTTGTTGTGGGTCCTGGGCGTATTGATCTTCTTCCATGAACTGGGGCATTTCCTGATTGCCAAACTGGGGGGGGTGAAGGTGTTGAAATTTTCCCTCGGGTTTGGCCCCAAGCTCATCGGCAAGAAGATCGGGGAGACGGAATATATGATATCCATCCTCCCCCTGGGTGGATACGTGAAACTCTTGGGAGATAATCCAGTGGAGAAGGTCTCAAAAGAGGAAGAGGGGAGGGCCTTTCTCCGTCAAACCGTTCGCAAGCGGATGGCCATCGTTGCGGCTGGCCCTTTAGCGAACTTCCTGCTCGCGGTCTTCATCTTCTCCCTCCTGTTTTGGACAGGGATGCCTCAGCTGTCTCCGGTGGTGGGTGAGGTGACGGACAGGTTTCCCGCTCAGGAGGCAGGGTTGCGGCCGGGGGATACGATTATCAAGGTGAACGATGATGAGATAACCTACTGGTCCGATCTCCTCTCGGTCATCCCCAGGAGCGAGGGGAAGGAACTTCAGTTGACCATTAAGAGAGGAGAGGAGACCATTCGATTACATGTAACCCCACGGGCCGTAACAACGAAGAATATCTTCGGTGAGGAGGTAGAGACCTATCAGATAGGAATAATGCCGTCGGGGGATGTGGTAATCACACGAGATCCCTTCTTGAAGGCGATCGGCAATGGACTTTACCAAACGTGGTATATCACCAAGCTGATAATTGTGAGCATCGTCAAGATCATCCAACGGGCCATCCCGGCCAAGAATGCCCTTGGAGGTCCTATCCTCATCGCCCAGGCGGCGGGCAAGCAGGCCCAGGAGGGCTTTCTCAATCTTGTCTTCTTCACCGCGGTCATAAGCGTCAACTTGGGTCTCTTGAACCTTTTCCCCATACCCATCCTCGATGGCGGTCATCTCCTCTTTTTGAGCATAGAATCCATCATCCGGAGACCCTTAAGCGTTAAGAAACTGGAATTGGCCCAGCAGATCGGATTGCTCATCATCATCCTGCTCATGGCCTTCGTCATCTATAGCGACATTATGAGGCTATTCCCCCTCGGGAGCAAGTGATGATGATCTTGGGGATCGATACGGCGACGAGCTGTGGGGGCCTCGGGCTCATCGACGGGGACCAGGTCGTGGCCGAGTACACCCTGCATGTGGAGGAGACCCATTCTGCGCGGTTGGTTACGTCCATCGAGACACTCCTGAGGGGGGCCAAGATAGCTCTCCACGAGATCGATGGGTTGGCCGTCTCCCTGGGACCGGGTTCCTTTACCGGGCTGCGGGTGGGGCTGAGCACCGTTAAGGGTCTGGCCTTGGCGGCGGAAAGGCCGGTGGTCGGTGTTCCTACCCTGGACGCCCTCGCCCACAATCTCCCCTTCACCCCCTGTCTAATAAGTCCTATCCTGGATGCCAGAAAGGGGGAGGTCTACACCGCACTGTACAACAGCGAGGGAGGCAGGGGCGTGAAGAGACTGACTCCCTACCGGGTCCTCTCTCCCTCTGTTATGCTTGAAGAGATTCCACCCAGGGAGACGATCTTTCTGGGTGATGGGGTCAGGGTCTACGGGAAGCTCATCGCTGAGAGATTGGGTGAGAGGGCCCTCTTTGCCCCTCCCCACCTGAGGTTTCTCCGCGGGACAGCGGTGGCAGAGCTCGGTCTGCAGCGCTTCATGAGAGGGGAGAGTGATGAGATCTCTTCGCTGACACCTATGTACCTCAGGCCATCTGATGCCGAAATCCATTGGGAAAAGAGAAAAGAGGTTGAATAAGTTTTAGAGATTTTTCATCTAATTAATGAAGTTCATCATTGGAAGAACGTGAGCTGATACAGAGGGTACAGAGAGGGGAGAAAGAGGCCTTCAAGGATCTGATGGTCCCCTATCAAAAGAAGATATACTCCCTTCTCTATGGTATGGTGTGGAATCGAGAGGATGCCCTGGAATTGACTCAGGAGGTGTTCGCCAAGGCCTATCGGTCCATCAAGGGATTTCGAATGGCCTCCTCTTTCTATACATGGCTGTACCGGATTGCCGTCAATCTCGCCCTCGATTTTCGGCACCGGAGGATAATAAACCCTGACACAAAGGAGGAGTTTGACCCACCAGGCATGGGGGGACCAGACTCCTCCCTGCTGCACAAGGAGCTCAACGAACAGATCCGCAGGGCATTGGACCAGCTTTCCCCGCAGCATCGTGCAATCATCCTCTTACGGGAGGTGGAGGGGCTTTCATATAAGGAGATCTCGAAGGTAATGGGCTGCCGAGTAGGGACGGTGATGTCGAGGCTTCACTATGCCAGGGAAGGACTGCGCCAGGTCCTCGCGCCTTATCTGGAGGAGGAGTAGGATGCTGGGTTGCGAGCATTACTCTCCCCTCCTGGAGAGGCATCTGGATGGAGAACTCTCTCCTGCGGAAAGGGTCTCCATAGAGGGACATCTGGCCTCTTGTACTCGGTGTCAAAGGGAACTGAGGGAACTTCGCACCCTGCAGAGCCTGGTGCGCGAGGCAGTGGAAGCGGGCGCCTCCGGTGCGGAACTCCACGCGGTGTGGGAGGGGGTGGCGGAGTGGTTAAAGCCCCTCACGGTAGCGGAGAGGGTTTGGTGGGGGGTGAAAAGTCTCTTTTTCCCCTTCCGGCCCCTGTATGCCCTCGCCTGGGGGGCGGCCCTTGTGATCATCCTCCTGTTCACCCTTCCCTCGGTGATCTTTCCACCATCACCATCTGTTGTAGTGGAGTCGGTGGAGAGTGAGACCCCGGTGATGATCTTTCAGGGGGAAGAAGGGGTAACGATTATTTGGCTCTTCGAGACAGAAGAGGGGAAGGAGGGATGAAGTGAAAAGGGTGGTCTTACTGGGCCTCGTGATTACAGGTCTCTTGCTATCATATCCATTGTTTGTCATGGGAGGGGAGGTGCAGATAGGGGTGAGGGTCATCCTCGCCTCCCATAAGGGGAGGGGTGTGGATGGAAGCCTACAGGATATCCAGAAGACATTGAGCCAAATGTTTAATTACTCCTCGTATCGACTCCTGCAAGGACACTCCCTTCTCCTTGCGCAAGATCAGACGAGTCGACTCACCCTGACAGAAGACAAAGAGTTGCTGGTTAGATATCTTCAAGAACAAGGGGGTGCTGTCGAAATCGCCGTAGAGATCCTGCAGGGGAAGAAGGGGATCTTTAGGACCAAGGTCAAGCTGAAAAAAGGAGGGGCTTTGCTGATTGGAGGGCCGAAACATGAAGAGGGGGTTTTGATCCTTGCCATAGTTGCTCACGGTCCTTAATCACCGGCTCAAGGATAATCCCTAGACCTCCCGGCGTGAGATAAGGATGGCATATTCGAAGCCGTCCACCAGGGCCAAGAAGGAAGCCTTACAGATGTTTTCAGAGAAGGCCTGCACCTGCCAGATCTCCTCTCCGTTGCTGAAGATAATCTGGACCTCCACACGGGCTGCGGTGCCCGAGAGTGGATCGAAGATTCGGGAGCTGAAGTCGACCAGCCTCACCCGTTCCAGTTCGGGAAAGAGGGGGATGAGGGATTTCTTCAACACCTTGGCCAGGGCATCCACTGGTCCCACACCGGTGGCTGCCTCATGGATCTCCCTGCCGTTGGCCTGGAGGATGATGGTCGCCTCGGGTTGCTTGCCGTCGTCTATCAAACGGTAGTCGTCCACGATTTCAAAGGGTGAGACATACTCCCGCAGGGACCTCAGGGCGCTGAGCGCCTTGGTGGCGTCTTCAATATGGGGTTTAACCATGGCCCTCCTGAGAGGCATAAAAGAAGGGGGCCTGACCCCCTCCTTTTACATCGTGATCTTTGAGGATTCGCTCGTTCTACTTGTTCGGGTGACAGCCGCTACACTTGGTGGTGGGCCCGGCCTTCTTCCCCTGTTTGTCCAGATCCTTGTGGCAGTCCATGCACTGTTTGTGGTAGGCCCTCTTGAGCCCCTTTTCCCCGGTATCATCCGCCTTGTGGCATTCGGCGCACTTCTGAGGCGTCTTTCTCTCCTCCTTCTTCCACTCGTGGTGACACTCGGTGCAGGCGATAGCGCCCGCATGCGCCTTGTGCGGGAGGGTTACGGGATTTTTCAGCTTCTTAGGGTACTTATTATCAATCTTGACCATATCGGATTGTGCCAGAGCGATGGCGAAGATCCCCCCTACCAAGAATACTGCAACCATAATAAGATAAAACCATCTCTTCATCTTCCACCCCCCTTTCTTTTGGGAAAATTACAAGCGAACGTTACAATGCTCTCTCCCCATTTGTCAAGGGTATTTTTCATTAAATTTGACGAAAAATTTCCCCGTTTATTCAACGAGTCTTTCATAAAGGATCCCGCCATACCCCATCCTCTGGACCTGAGGATTTACCGTTGGTCGTCTTGCTCGTAGAGTTCAATAGAACGAAGCCTCAGATTTTCTAGGACAAAGGGGTAGGGCTCCAGGTATTCTACCTCGATCTGTTCCAGTCTGATGGAGCGTTCCTGTAGAGCCGTGCTGATCTTTTCGATCCCGCGTCGTCCAAAGGTCTCATACATGATGGCGGCCCAGGCCACAATACCCTGATTCAGTAAGGCCTGTAATCCTTTGAGCGGAAGTTCCCAAAAGGCGCCCTCTGCACCGCTGATCAGTTCAAAGCTCTCCTCGTCCCACCCTTTTAAGGTGATCCTCACCTGCAGACGGGCAAAGCCGGCGAGTCGCTGGGCGAACTCCGGCCGTGCGCCGATGACCAGGCCATTGGTCTCCAGGATAAACTCCATGAAGGGATCTCGTTTTCTGATCTCCTCCAGCACCCCCACGAGGTGGTCAAACGAATGTTCTCCCAGGATGGGTTCCGCCCCGCTGAATCGTATCCTGCGAAAGCCCTTCCGTTGGGAGATATCTATGAGCCTTTTGGCGATCTCCCTATAGTGGTAATACTTCCCTTCACAGTGCGCTGGTCTCAGGTTCCTGCCGTAGTTCCAGCAATAGGCACAGAGGAGATTACAACCTACCTGGTCGGCGGTAGCGACACCCCCATAGTATCGTGCTGGTCTGAGCCGATAGTACTTCCTCGCCTGACCCTTCATGACTAGTTTCTCGACCTCGTGCGCCCTCGTAAGGGGATTGAAGGGAAGTTGTAGCATTTGTCCAAATGAGGAGGTAGAGGTTCTGGCGTAAAGGAAGTCCTCTTTAGTCTGTCTTCGCAAAAAATGTACTGAAGAAGATCCTGCAATTCGGTACAGATTGAATCTTAGCACATCTTCCCTGTGCTTCCAAGGATGTACGGTAGTACAGTCTCGATAGAACCTTACATATCGACTATACTGAAAGAAATTGAATTGGCAAGATATACGATTTCTGTTATAACAATCACACTATACAATCAGTCCTGCCAACTGGTCATGTTGGAGATTCTGATAAATTCATAGCCACAAGGAGGGAAGCACGATGAAACTAAGTATCGGAAAGAAGTTGGGGTTAAGTTTTGTTGCGGTGGTCGTGGTGATGGTCTTGGCCGGGGGGTTCGCCCTCTACCAGTTGGACCGATCTCGAGCCGCCCTCAGGGACATTTCTGAACACGAGATGGTCGCAGCCCTGGCAGCCTTTGGTATTAGGGCCAATTTCGATGAGATGGTGTGGGCTACCAAAAATCTGCTCTTGCGCGGTACGGATCCAGAGGTCCTTGCAAGGGAGCTGCAGGTATTCGATTACAAGAAGAGCCGTCTGGAGACCCTCTGGCAGCCTGAGCTTGAGAGGCAGTTGAAGGGTCCTGATATCACCGATGAGCAGAGGAAGTTGTATGATGAGTTCAAGAGAGATTATGCTGCCTTTCTTGATGCGTGGGAGCAGGCTTTGCCGGTATATAAGTCTGAGGGTCAGGCGGCTGCGGATGCGATTATGAGCGGTAAGGGTCGGGCAGCTGGTGACTATCTTGTTGAGTTGGTGCGGTCTTTGCGAGCGGCTGCTCTTAAGGACATGGAGTTGGCTTCGGTTCGGACGCGGGCGGCTGTTACTGTCATGTTGGTTGCGTTCGTCGTAGCTGTGTTGATAGCTGCCGTGGTGGTTGTTTATATCGCGAGGGAATTGACCATGCTCGCAAATAACCTCATCGAAGTGACAACGAAGCTCAAGCGTGGCGGTAAAAAATAGACCATGCTTGAGTCAATGGCTGCACTCATACTGGCTATCGTCGGGATTGTATTGGTCCTCTTCATCTTGGCCATTGGTATCTACATCACCTTCTACCCCCTGAGTAAGACCATCAAAGGTGGCATGGAGGTCTTGAGCAGACATGCCGAGGAGAAGAAGCAGCAGAAGACCGTTGCGGTTTCGAAGGAGGTGCGTAAAGGAAGGTCAAGAGAAGCCACAGGGCGTAGGCAGAGGAGAAAATAGCAGAGGGTTAAATAGCAGAGGGTTAAATAGCCCCGTTGTTCAAGAACATTGTACGTCGATGCTGCTACGGAGTGTGCAGAAATCAGCGCCGAGAGTACCCTTTTCTTTTCAGGAGATGGGTGAGCTGCATTTGATACATTTTCGATAAAGTTCTCCCCCCAACATAAAACGTTAGCAGTGAGTCATATCGTGTGGCTTTGTAGACTTTCCGCTCGCCTTGCTTTGGGCGATTTCTGCTATAGCATCGATAGCCTTATCTATGTCGCTGCGTGAAACGTCCAGGTGTGTCACGGCACGGATGTAATCGCCCGCCACTCCCATCTTGACTCCTCGCTTTTTCAGCAATGCGAGGAACGTATCATTATCTATGCTCAAGCCTGAGACGTCGAAAAAGATCATATTTGATTCGGGGGCAGTTGTTCGCACCTGGATGTCATCAATTTCGCTGAGACTCTTCGCGAGACGCCACGCGTTATCGTGATCTTCTTGGAGTCTGTCGATATGGTGATCGAGCGCGTAGATGCAACCGGCGGCGACAATGCCGGCTTGACGGAGTGCCCCACCAAAGAGTTGTTTATAACGACGCGCCTCTTGGATAAAATCTCTTTTACCTGCTAGTACAGCGCCGAGGGGTGCACCGAGCCCCTTGGTGAAATCAATCCATACCGAATCAAAGCACGCGGCAAAATCCTTTGCCGGGGTCGTGGATGCAACGACAGCGTTCATAAGTCGTGCGCCGTCCATGTGGGTTACCATTCCATGCACCCGTGCCCGGTCGCACACAGCCCGAAGCTCATTGAGGCTCCATACAGATCCTCCGCCGAAATTATGCGTCTGCTCAACACAGAGCAGCCGCGGAACAGGGGAATAGGGCCATGGAACGGCCGTCACATTTTTGATCGCTCGATCAATTGCTTCGGAGGTAAAGATGCCTCGCTCACACGGAATCGGCTCGAACATCACTCCCGAACTCAATGCAGATCCAGCGGATTCGGCACGGATGATGTGTGCCATATGATCGACAAGCACTGCATCGGCAGGGTGCGTATGCACTTTGATAGCGATAAGATTACACATCGTGCCGCTCGGCAAGAAGAGCGCTGCTTCTTTCCCGAGCAGATCGGCAACCCGTTCCAGGAGTCGGTTGACGGTGGGATCCTCACCTCTTTGTTCATCGCCCACTTCTGCTGCGGCCATAGCCTGTCGCATTGCCGGGGTTGGTTTTGTCTCAGTATCGCTTATGAGCGGAATCATCGTTACCCTCCCTGTTCGCCGATATGTTGTCGATGCAACGAGAAAAAACGCCTGATTAAGGTCTATCCTTCAACGGAGGGATACGGATGGAGATCAGCATACTACGCATCCGTCGTTTCCCCTCCCTAAAAGACATAGACCGGATTAACGCTTAGTCTCCTCTGTCCACGCGTGAGCAAGTTCAGGGTTGCGGCGGAAAAATTTTTTGCGCGTTTTCTCTGCGACTGTATTCAGAGGGCATGCGAAATTCATGCACCGAGGGCAAAGAAGAGTCTTCAGGGCCATGAAGAAAACAATCACAGAGAGGATATAAAAGCAAAGCTGGAGCCATAGAAGGCCGGCAATTAAGAAGGCCAAAGGATACCCCCATATGATTGCAAAACCTCCCAGCATGATACCCTTTTCCATGCGCGTCATCGGGCCAGGACGATATCTCCATAGTTTGGGTGAGCCGTAATTTACCCAACATTTTAAGGTCTTGTCCGGTTCAGCGTAATGCGGACAATGAGAACACAGTACCCGGACTTCAATAAACCCGAAGAACGCGATGATCATAATCAGCCATAGAACTAACAACCATACATTCATGAGATATATACCAGCCCCTCCTATAAGAAAGCTCGGAGAGGCAATGATAAAAAAACGCATGAGATCTCTGGGCTTAAAATGACAGTGCAGGGTTTTGTACACAGGGCACTTGTTGCAGGTTTCAGAGATACACGTGACAATCGGTTTGTTGGGGTCTAAGAATAACATCGAACCTCCGAATAATAACAGGTTGTGTCAGACTAACGCTTATGAGTTGAACGGCAGGGCTGGCTCTCCTCGCTCGCCGACTACCCAAATCGCAGGGTACCCAACTTTGAATTTACCGCTCTCAACCGCGTCCGATCAAGTGACAGTGATTAAGCCTCCGCGCCAACTATCAATGCAAACCGCTTCAGTATCTCAACACCGTACGGCGTATTCCTACACGCCTCGGTCAACCGATCGGGATCCTGCCCCTCCTCCATCAACTGCTCCCGATAATGGTTTATATACTCAATTAGTATCTCCGCGTCAAACTCTGGATGAAACTGTACACCCCACGCACATCCACCTACCACAAATGCCTGATGCCTATCCCTCTCGCTGAATCCCAACCGTTCCGCCCCCTTCGGCAGTCTTAGTACCGTTTGCGTGTGACCCACGTGTACCCCTATCGCTGTGCCCATTCCACCCAGGAGCCTATCCTCTTGTGCCCTCTCACTCAAGTACACCTCTATCGTCCCGAACTCCGGTCCCTGCGGGTTATCCCCCACCGTGCCCCCGAGCCCGTATGCCAGTAATTGATGTCCGTAGCATATTCCCAGCGCTGGGACCGAACGCTCCACCGCCTCGGCTAACCACGCGGCCGTTCGTTCACTCCAGGCTTCGTGGTCTGTCAGCGTCGTATGAGACCCGGTGACGATGATACCTGAGCACATATCATGCGCAGAAGGAAGGGGAGTTTTGCGTACATCGATGACCCTGACGCTGTCCCGTGTAAGCCCCATTCCCGCAATAATCCAGTCTTCAAAATCCCCTCGCCTCGAGATCAGCGAGGGGAATGTCTCTCCGGCCTTCACGATGAGCATTCGCTTCATGCCTTCTCTCTCATCAGACACCTCCCTCCACCGTTAATCTACTCTGTCCACTTTATCGGGGGGGGTACTTTTTATCCGCTCTTTCTCCTTCTTGCATATCGAAAATCGCAATATGTGGCGCCTTCCATGATGGTTCGTGTCCTTCGTAATTCGATTTCTGGATTAAATCCCACCATAAAAGGAAAATCCCTGCTGCACGAAAGAATAACTCCAAGCTCCTTTATGCCCATTTTCTCATACATCTCTGCATACCCACAATACGTAACGTCAAAGAATAGCTC
>CAYQOD010000035.1:0-11989 GCA_964419065.1 uncultured Thermodesulfobacteriota bacterium
CTGCAATGCCTACCGTGTGGGAGACGACGTGATCGACGAGTTCCCGGCACGTGCAGAGGTGGTGGCCCGCTGTCAGCCCATCTATGAAGAGCTGGAGGGGTGGGATGAGGATATCAGCACCATCAGGGAACTATCCCAGCTTCCCCTCCCTGCCCAGAGGTATCTGAAACGGATCGAAGAGTTGACCCATACTCCCGTACACATCGTGTCGACAGGGGCGCAACGGGACGAGACCATTATCATACGCAACCCCCTCGTGACGTAAATCCGCCATATTGACAAAACGGCACAAGAGGGTATCCTAATCCTCAGGGGGAGGAGGAAATGTCTGCGGGCTTAAAGGTCGAGTGTTATTCCGGCTACAAGACCAACGAGCGCCCCCTGGCCTTCTATCTCAATCAGAAGAGACTGCAGGTAAAAGACATCATCGATCAATGGTACGGACCTGAATACACCTATTTCAAGGTCGTGGCCGAAGATGAGAATACCTACATCTTGAGATACAGCGAGAGGGACGATCACTGGGAGCTCGTATTTTTCGAAGAGGGGACTTACCACCCCATGACGTACCCCGAGACGGGGAAACATACCCCCTCTGCATGAACAGTACCGACCCCGGCACCTCCGAGGGGTTACAGAAAATTTTCGCCGGAAAAGAAGGAGCGTAAGCCATGGCGAAGAGAGGCTATTTCACCTTTGTCCTCCACGGACACCTCCCCTATGTCCTCCAGCACGGGCAGTGGCCTCATGGGATGGATTGGTTGAGCGAGGCAGCGCTCTACTCTTACATACCACTGCTGAGGGAATTCCATCGGCTCAAGCACGAAGGGGTTGAGTTTCATCTGACCATTGACATCACCCCGGTGCTGGCTGAGCAACTCACCCACCCCCTGTTCAGGGATGAGTTCAAGAGCTACCTGAGGGAGAAGATCGACATCGCACAAGATAACGGGACCCATTTCAAAAAGACGGGCCAAGACCACATGGCGGGTTTAGCCAGGTTCTGGGGTGATTACTTCACCGAAACCCTCCGCTTCTTCCAAGAAGATATCAAAGAAGACATCCTGACCGCTTTTCGGGGATTCCAGCAGGACGGATATATAGAGATCATGACCTGCGCAGCCACGCACGGGTACTTGCCGCTCTTGGGTCTGGAAGAGTCGATCAATCTCCAACTCAGCCAGGGGGCGGCCACTTATGAGCGCCACTTCGGCACATCACCCCAGGGTATCTGGCTTCCCGAGTGCGCCTATCGACCCCGCTACCGCTGGGAGCCACCCTTTTCCACACCCCTCTACGAGGCCCCGGTGGAGCGAAGCGGGATCGAAGAACACCTGGCGGCTCATGAACTGCGTTTCTTTATGGTCGATACCCACCTGCTGGCAGGGGGCAAGGCCATCGGCACTTACTTGGAACGATTCCCCATGCTGCGCCGTCTCTGGCTCCAGTCTCAACAGGCGCAGAAATCCTCCTTCCCGATGAAGGAGCGCACCCCCTATCAGCCCTACTACGTCAGTTCCACTGGCGATATAGACAGGGCGTCGATCTTCTTTACCAGAGATCCACACACCGCCCTGCAGGTTTGGAGTGGTGAGCACGGATACCCCGGGGATTACTGGTATCTAGAATTTCACAAAAAGCACTTTCCAGGAGGTATACGATACTGGCGGATCACCAAGGGCAAATCGGACCTCGCCGAGAAGGAACCCTATGTGCCGGAGCAGGCCAGGGAACGGCTGCGGGCCCATGCAGATCACTTTGTGGATCTTATCAGAGGACGCCTCTCTCACCATCATACTGAAACAGGAGAGGAGGGTATCGTCAGCTCCCTCTATGATATGGAGCTGTTCGGCCATTGGTGGTTCGAAGGTCCTGCATGGCTTGCCCTGGTCTTGGAGAAGCTGGCAGCGGACGATGGGATCGCCCTCACCACCTGTAATAGATACCTCGAGGCACACCCTCCTTCTGACATCATGCAACTGCCCGAGGGCTCGTGGGGCGAGGGGGGGCACCACTTTATCTGGCTCAATCAGGATACGGTCTGGACCTGGGAACACATCTACGAGATGGAGAGCGAGCTGCGGAGCCTGCGGGAAGTCGCCGAAAGGCTGCCTGGTGACTCAACCTTGGAGGGCCTCATCAAACAGACACTCAGAGAACTCCTCCTGCTGCAGAGCTCTGACTGGCAATTCCTGATCAGCACGGTGAGCGCCCGTGACTATGCCGAACTTCGATTCAGCTTCCACTACGATTGCCTGAAACGCCTGATATCCATCACCCGAGAGTACCTGCAATCGGGTGGCATGTCGGAAGGCGCCAGGAACTTCCTGACCGAATGCCAACAGAGGGACGACCTCTTCCCCGATCTTGATTGGCGCTGGTTTTTTAAAGTACAGGACTAGAGAATCGAACCCATGACGAAGAAAGCCATCAAAACCTTGGCCATGGTGCTCGCAGGGGGAAAGGGAGAACGCCTCTACCCGTTGACCGAGCACCGCACAAAACCCGCCGTCCCGTTCGGGGGTATCTACCGCTTGATCGATTTCGTCCTCAGCAACCTGGTGAATTCCGGGATACATCAAATCTACGTCCTGACCCAGTACAAGGCTCAATCCTTGTTGAGACACCTGCAACAGGGATGGGTGGGGACCTATCCTATGAACGGGCTCTTTATCCTCCCGGTCCCTGCGCAGATGCGCGTAAGTGAAAGCTGGTATCTAGGGACGACTGATGCGATCTTCCAGAATATCTATCTCATCCAACAAATCAACCCAGATCTGGTCCTGGTGTTTGGGGCGGATCACGTCTATTTTGTGGATGTGAGCCAGATGATCGACTACCACCTGGAAAAGGGGGCAGAGATCACCATCGCCACGGTCCCCTACCCCATAACCGAGTGCGGTCAGTTTGGGGTCGTGGTGGTGGACGAGACATGGCGGGTCACAAATTTCCAAGAAAAGGTCCCTCACCCCACCCCTATCCCCGGCCAGCCAGACAAGGGCTTGGTCTCCATGGGTAACTACATATTTAATACTAACGTACTAATGGAAGAATTGGTGACAGACACCGTCGATGCGGAGAGCAGTCATGACTTCGGCCGGGACATCCTCCCCAAGGCCCACCAGACCAGAGGTGTCTATGCCTACAACTTCTGCCGCAATGAAGTCCCCGGCCTGCCTGGTTCTAACGACTATTGGCGGGATGTGGGGACCATCAAGAGCTTCTATGACGCCAATATGGACCTGAAAAACCCCTTGCCCCAATTGAACCTGTATAATCCCGAATGGCCGGTACGCTCAGTGAAACATCATGACCCCCCTGCTAAAGTGGTAGTAGATACTAGTGGTAAGGCAGGGTTTGTGGAGAACTCGCTCGTGGTGGGAGGCTCCATCATCGCCGGTGGCTATGTCCGTGACTCTATCATCGGAAGAAATGTCTATATCGGCAGCGGTGCCACGGTGGAGGAGTCAGTAGTCTTGGGACACACGGTGATAGAGGCAGGGGCCAAGATACGCCGGGCCATCATCGATCATGGAAATGTCATCAGGAGGGGGGAAGAAATCGGGTACGATCTCGAGAGGGCAAGGGATCGCTATTACATCGATGAGTCGGGCATCGTGGTAGCCCATAGCTTCGATTACGATCAGACTCGATAGATCATGGTCCTGCACCAGAAGAGTCATTACCTCAGGTAACCTTTTTGAGGAACTCCCTCAACCTCTCGGCCATCTGGGGGCGCTTCAGGGCAAAGGCGATGTTGGCTTGCAGATAGCCGACCTTGTCCCCTGCATCGTACCGTTCCCCCAGGAACTCGTAGCCATAGAGGGGTTGCCGGCGGGTCAATTCCTGGAGGGCATCGGTCAACTGGATCTCCCCGCCCCTGCCCGGAGGGGTACGCTCCAGGATGGGGAAAATCTCGGGGGGGAGTATGTACCTGCCGATAACGGCGAGATTTGAAGGGGCTCGATCGGTCGGGGGCTTCTCCACCAACTCCGTGATCCGGTATACCCGCTCCGCAACCTCTTCGCCCCGAATGATACCGTAGAGGTGGGTCTCCGCCGCGGGGACACGCTGCAGGGCAACCATCCCACCTCCCCGCCGTCGCCAGATCTTCACCATCTGGGTAAGGCAGGGGGGGTCACCGTCCACAATATCATCACCCAAGAGGACAGCAAAGGGCTCTTCTCCCACCGCCTCCCGGGCGCACAGCACCGCATGACCCAGGCCCTTCGGTTCCTTCTGCCGGATCGCCACCACCTGTACCATCTCGGAGATCTCCCGCACAAGCTGCCTCAACTCCTCTTTGCCCTTGCCCTTGAGGGAGTCCTCCAAGTCGGGGGAGATGTCGAAGTAATCCTCAATAGCACTCTTGCCCCGCGCGGTAATGAGGATGAGTTGTTCGATCCCCGAGGCGACCGCCTCCTCTACGATATACTGGATGGTGGGCTTGTCCACGATGGGCAAGAGTTCTTTCGGAACAGCCTTGGTCGCCGGAAGAAACCTCGTTCCCAGCCCTGCCACCGGAATCACACCTTTGCGGATTTCAACATTCATACTCCCCTCTCCTTGCACACGCAAGCGCTCACCGTTGTTGATCCCCTGGAAACGTGGCGCTGGCAGCGTAACTCAATCCATCTGAGCCCCATTTCACCCCTCAGAGTTGGAAAAACTAGAATAATAGAACGTATTGTAATAGAGAGTCCTAAAAAAGCAAGAAATATTTATTGACCTTACCGAGGGAGTGCTATTATACTAACCCACTCATGGAAGAAAAGATCCACTCCTTCACAGTCTTCACCCAAGTCCCCGAGCGCTTAAAACCGCTCGAGGAGTTGGCCTATAACCTCTGGTTCTCGTGGAATACTGAGGCGGTCGAGCTATTTCAACGTCTCGACCCCCGTCTCTGGGAACAGAGCCGCCATAACCCCGTTCTCGTACTCTCCCAGCTGAGTCCAACCCGGCTATCAGAGATCAAACGCGATGAGGCATTCCTCTCCTCCATGGAACGGGTCTATGAGAATTTTCGGCGGTATGTGGAGCATCCCTATTTTAACAACTCTCATTATCGAAGGCCCGAATCCCTGATCGCCTATTTTTCAGCGGAATACGGGTTGACCGATTGTCTCCCCTTTTACCATGGGGGACTCGGGGTCCTGGCTGGAGACCACCTCAAAGCCGCGAGCGATCTCAATATCCCGCTGGTGGGAGTGGGACTCCTCTGTCACTTTGGTGCGTACCGTCAAATGCTCACCATCGATGGAGAGCAAAGGGAGATCATGCCGGAAATCGACCTCGCCCGCATGCCCATCCGGCTGGAAAAGGACTCCGACGGCAATCCCCTCACCATCCGGGTCGAGTTCAAAGACGAAGAGGCCATCGCCCACATATGGCGAATCGATGTCGGGCGCATCCCCCTCTATCTGTTGGACACCAACATTCCTCAAAACCCTTCCCATATCCGAGAGGTTACCATTCCCCTCTATGCTGAGGATCGAGAGTTACGCCTCAGGCAAGAGATACTGTTAGGGATCGGCGGCGTTCGGGCGCTGAAGGCCCTCGGTCTCAACCCCACCGTCTATCACATGAACGAGGGTCACTCCGGCTTTACAGGGCTCGAGCGCATCAGACAGTTGCGGGAGGAACATAAGATACCGTTTAACGTCGCCCTCCTGATGGTACTGGCCAGTAACTGCTTCACCACCCACACCTCTGTCCCGGCCGGAATCGACCTCTTTGATCCCCAGCTTATCGAGGCCTATTTTGCACGTTATCTCCCCTCACTGGGAATATCCATGTCTGCCCTACTGGGCCTCGGTCGCCGTAACCCCAAAGACCCTTCGGAGCCGTTCTGCATGAACATCCTCGCGATGAAACTCTCCGGACACATCAATGCAGTCAGCCATCTCCACAGGCGAGTCTCTCAAGGCCTCTGGCAAAACCTGTGGCCCTCCATCCCCGTTGAAGATGTCCCCATAGCAGCGATAACCAATGGTATCCATGTCCCCTCGTGGATCACCCACGATACCCACACGCTGTTTGATCGTTACCTGGGGCCTCACTGGCCGGAAGACCCCGACAACCGAAAGGTCTGGAGTCGTGTGACGGAGATCCCGAATTTGGAACTCTGGAACACCCATGAGCGCCGTCGCCAACGCCTTGTCTCCTACTGTCGGCGAAAGTTGCAGGAGCAACTCACCAGACGGGGGGCCTCCAGTGCAGAGGTAGCTAAGGCCCAGGAGGTACTCGACCCGGATGCGCTCACTATCGTCTGGGCGAGGCGGATGACCGGGTATAAGCGACCGACCCTTATCTTTAGGGACTGCGAAAGGCTCGCCGAAATCCTTGGAAACCCCACACACCCCGTGCAGATCATTATCGCCGGCAAGGCACACCCGAATGATGAGGAGGCTAAGGCTTCCATCAAGGAGATTATCACCTGTGCCAGAGAAGAACGCTTTCGGCGCAATCTGGTCTTCATCGAAGACTATGATTTCGAGGTGGCGCGCCATCTGGTAGAAGGGGCCGATGTCTGGCTCAATACACCGAGACGACCCAACGAGGCCTGCGGTACCAGTGGTATGAAGGCCATCGCCAACGGCGCCCTCCACATGAGCACCCTGGACGGGTGGTGGGCGGAGGCCTATAGCCCGGAGGTAGGGTGGCTTATCGGAAGAACTGAGGAGGAATATACCGATATCAACTATCAGGATGAGATGGAAAGCAAATCCTTCTATAATCTCCTTGAACAAGAAGTCGTTCCACTCTTCTACGACCGTGGACCGGATGGATTACCGAGCAATTGGATAGAGATGATAAAGAACTCCATGAGGGATCTCTGCCCCCGCTTTACGACCCACCGGATGATGGAGGAGTATATCGAGTGGTTCTATCTATCCGCTCAACAATATGTCGAAGAACTTTCCAAAAACGAGATGGCTGAGGCCAGGGGGTTGGCTGAGTGGTTCGACAAGATTAAAAGTAACTGGTCACGTGTCTCGATCACGGAGGTGAAACACGAGGGACCCTATGAGTTGCGAGCAGGAGAGGAACTACAGATCACGTCCTTAGTCCACCTGGGGAAATTAGCGCCGGGGGACGTCAAGGTAGAGGTCTACTACGGACTGCTCACACCAAAGGGAGATCTGGAAAACAGAAGACTCTTGCTTATGGAACCCATTCAATCAGACGGTGCCAATCATCGCTTTCGAGCAACCTTGGTGTGCAACGAGACGGGCAAATTCGGCTACCGTATTCGGGTCACTCCCCACCATCCACATCTCATGCACACGCACTATTCTCTCGGACAATTGGTTACGTGGGGGTAACAACCTCGTCACCCAACCTTTCCTTGCGGAAAACCTCTTGTATGGACACCCCTTTGTCTCGGGGGATGATCCCGTGATACCTCTCTCAGTACGTGAAGATGATTTTACCGGTATCCCGCAAACTGTAGCCGGGAAGCTCGTGAGAGAGTTCGCGGATCGTGGTTGGAGTAATAAAGGAGACAAACCCTTGGATGCCCTGCGTATCCCACAATTCCTTGGGGACAACGAGATCGAACCGCTCCTCCTGCATGGCGATAAACGCGAGGGGGAGGAGGTGGGTGACGTACTCGATCCCCAGTCCCACGTCTGCCTCTCCAAAGAAGACCTTGAGCCCTATTTCTAGATGAGTAGTGGCCTCATCCTCAAATCCAACTATCTCCCGTGCCTCTATCCCCCTCTTCATCAAGAGGTATTCAAGCAGGAGTCTGGTGCCGGAGCCTTGATTCCTGTTGATAAACCGCGCCCCCTTCTTCACCACATCCTCCAATCCCCTGATCCCTATAGGGTTATCTTTTTTGAGGATGAGGCCCTGGCTTCGGTACCACAGATTAATGACCACATACCCCTGAGGTGATAGATATCTGTTGAGGAACGGAAGGTTATATTCCCCGGTCTCCAGATCCAACAGATGAGCACAGCACGCCTGCCCCTTCCGTTGCGAAAGGGCCTTGATACCACTGAGGCTACCCACCGCAGAATAGAAGATCAGCGTCTGCGGGAAGTGAACCTGAGAATAGCGGGCCACAAGCCGTGCCAAGAGGATATCATCACTCCCCACAATGAGGATATCCCGTTCCCGCTGCACCCGTTCAGCGATCCAGCGCGCCACATGGTCTTTGGGAAAGAGCCACTTGCCCGCAATCCGTACGTGGGGTACCCCCCCCTCTTTTATGAGTTGGTATACCTTCTTCTCATTGAGCCTCAGGAGATCAGCCAGCTCTTTCGTGGTGAGCATCTCTTCCATGATCCAAACGTATACCACGCAATGCAATAATTGTCAACATTATAACTCAAAATAACAATAAGTACTTATTAATAACTCATAATATTCTTTATTGACAATAAATAACAAATATGCTAAAAGTACTTCAAAAAAGGAGGTATGAGATGAAGAGGAAGAGGAATGCGAAGGTATTGCTGTTGACCCTCGCCCTTATCGCAATCCTTACACCGGCACTTTCGGCCGGGGAACGGTTGAAGCTCTCTACCACCACAAGCACCGAGAATTCAGGACTGCTCGGGGTGCTGCTTCCCCCATTTGAAAAGATGTTCAAGGTGAAGGTGGATGTCATCCCGGTCGGGACGGGCAAGGCCCTGAAGTTGGGTGAAAATGGTGACGTCGATGTGACACTCGTTCATGCGAGAACCCTTGAGGATAAATTCGTCGCTGACGGCTATGGCGTCAACCGTCGCGACGTAATGCACAACGACTTCGTCATCATAGGACCCGCTCCCGATCCGGCCGGGATACGCAAGGCCAAGACAGCCCCTGAGGCCCTCAGCCTCATAGCGAAGAAGGGTTCTCCTTTTGTATCGCGCGGTGACAAATCTGGAACCCATGCGAAAGAACTCTCCCTCTGGGAGAAAGCAGGGATAAAGCCAGCGGGCACGTGGTATATAGAGTCGGGAAGGGGGATGGGGGAGGTGCTCATCATGGCCTATGAAAAGGGGGCCTACACCTTCACTGACAAGGGAACCTATCTTGCCTTCCAAAAAGGAGGTAAGATCAACCTGCCCATTCTCTTTCACGGGGACCCTTGCCTCTTTAATCCCTACGGGATAATCGCGGTGAACCCTGTTCGCCACCCCCACGTGAACTACCTCAAGGCCATGGCACTCATCGGGTGGGTAACATCTCAACAAGGACAGAAAATCATCGCTGACTTCGGGAAGGACACGTTCGAGGAACCCCTCTTCTATCCCGATGCCATACCTCAACCGGAGTAGGAAAACAAGATCATGGAATACCTTTGGGAGGGAATACAAGGAGCCGTACTGCTACTCATGAGCCTTGATACGGAGGTCTTCCGTATCGTTCTGCTCTCCCTGAGAATATCCCTGATGGCGACCGTACTCGCCTCCCTCCTTGGGGTACCACTGGGATTTCTGATCGGTGCCCATAAATTTCCCCTCAAGAGCCCCACCATCACCCTTTTTAACACCCTTTTATCACTTCCCACGGTGGTGGTGGGCCTCTCTCTTTACTCGTTGTTATCCAAGCGGGGACCCTTCGGGCCCCTGGACCTCCTCTTTACCCCCACGGCTATGGTGATAGGCCAATTCATCCTCGCCACCCCTATTATCGTGGCCCTCAGTATATCGGCCATTCAGTCGATGGACCCACGGGTCAAGATCACGGCCATGACGTTGGGGGCCGGACCAGTGCGGACGGCATTGAGCATTTTCTCAGAAGCACGGTTTGCCCTCATGGCAGCCGTGGTTGCGGGCTTCGGTCGCGTCATCGCCGAGGTCGGCTGTGCCATGATGGTGGGAGGAAATATCAAGGGCTATACGAGGATTATAACCACCGCCATTGCCCTGGAGACGGCCAAGGGGGAGTTCGCATTCGGGTTGGCCCTGGGGTTTATCCTCCTGTTCGTGGCATTCTCCGTCAATATCCTCTTTCACTACGTTCAGGCAAAAAGGGGATAGACCATGGATTCCCTCTTCGAACTCCATAACATCACCAAGAAATACAACGCACGAAAGGTCCTGGAAATTCCCCATCTCATTATCAAAAAAGGGGGCATTTACGGGGTCATGGGGCCCAACGGGGCTGGCAAGACCACCCTGCTTTCTATCAAGGCCTTCCTCCTCCCACCCACATCCGGCACGCTACACTGGGAGGGGACGGATGTAGCTTCCTTGAACAGACATATGCTCCGGAGAAAGGTAACCCTCATAAACCAAAACCCCTACCTCTTCCATACGACGGTGTGGAAAAACGTGGCATATGGACTGAAGATACGGGGAATAGACAGGAGAAAAAGGAGAGAAAAAGTACGAGAGTGCCTCGATCTGGTAGGATTGCCGAATTTTGACAAGAGGATGACCTCTGAGCTATCGGGGGGAGAAATTCAGCGGGTGGCTATCGCCAGGGCCCTTGCCCTTGACCCTCAGGTACTGCTCCTTGACGAGCCGACGGCCAATGTGGATCACTATGGAGTCCAAACACTAGAACGAATTTTGAGAGGGCTCAATGAAACGCTGGGGATCACCATAATCTTGGCCAGCCATGAGGCAGATCATGTGTATCGAGTCTCTGATGAGGTGATCTATCTGTTCGAGGGAAGAATAGTCAAATCTCCCATGGAAAATCTGTTTAAGGGGAAGCTCCTGAAAGGAAAGAAAGATCTTTTCCTGTTTGATACCGGGATGATACAGGTTGCCATCTTACCTGAAAGGGATGAGGTAAGCTATATATCTATTCCACCTGAGGATATCATCATCTCCCGTAAGCCTCTTGTAACCAGTGCCCGCAATTCCTTTGCAGGCACGATCTCCCACATGTCCGATGAAGGAGATGCCATCGGTTTGGTTGTCGATGTGGGAGAACTGTTAAAGGTAAAGATTACCAAAAGATCCTTGCGCGAGATGAAGTTAAACGTAGGATCCCATGTTCATCTCACCTTTAAAAGCTCCAGCGTTGAGGTCTTTTAAAACAGAGGTTACAATAGAATACAGATTGCAACGACAGAACATTCGCTTTATGCTTGACAAGAGTTACGTGTTTTTCTAGGCTGGATTAACAATACGTTATTATATAAGGAGCAAGCACGATGAATAGTAGACAGCGAAGGCATAGAACCTTATACAACCGATGGAGGGTACTGGTCGCCTGTGGCCTCTGTCTCCTCTTCATCGCCTGCGCTACAGTCCCCCTCACCGAAAGGAAGAGCCTGCGCCTCATACCGGAATCGGAATTAGCCTCCTTGAGTGATCAACAATATACAAAGGTCCTACGAGAATCTACGCTCTCGAAAGACCAGACAAAGGTCCAAATGGTCAGGAGGGTCGGAGCCAGAATCGCCTCGGCAGCCGAGGGATTCCTGAAGGAGAAAGGTCTGGGGGAAGAGGCCAAGGATTATCATTGGGAATTTAATCTCATTGAGGACGACACGGTGGTCAACGCCTGGTGTCTGCCCGGGGGCAAGGTGGCATTCTATACCGGTATTCTTCCGTACACCCGGAATGAGACCGGTCTAGCGGTCGTCATGGGACATGAGGTAGCCCACGCCCTCGCCAAACATGGCAATGAACGGATGAGTGAGGCCCTCTTGGCACAACTGGGAGGCGTGGCCCTCTCAGTTGCCCTCTCCGAAAAACCGGATACAACCCGCCAGATCTTCATGGAGGCGTACGGTATTACCGCCAATCTGGCCTTTCTGTTACCGTATAGCCGCCTCCATGAGTCCGAGGCAGATCGAATCGGTCTGACCTTAATGGCCAAGGCAGGATACGACCCGAGGGAGGCCATTAGCTTCTGGCAGAGGATGAATGAAAAGGGAGGTTCCCGGCCGCCTGAATTTCTATCAACCCACCCTGCCCCCGAAACGCGCATAGAAAAGATCAAGTCCTATATCCCCGAGGCGATGCACTACTACAAGGGAAAGTAAATTACTATCGCCTAAAGGCGATAGCTTTCGGGGTCGGCTGTAAGCCGA
>CAYQOD010000036.1:0-1466 GCA_964419065.1 uncultured Thermodesulfobacteriota bacterium
AACCAGGGGGGGTCTTGGTCTACGGGATCCCTGAGTTCAGGCTCCCCAAGGCCATCGTAGAGGCCGAGGTCGACTACCTCAAGAGGTTGGGTGTGGAGATCAAGTACAACTACGTCATCGGGAAGATCCTCACCGTGGATGAACTCTTCGAGATGGGATACCACACCGTCTTCCTCGGGGTGGGGGCGGGGTTGCCGGTCTTCATGAACATCCCCGGGGAGAACCTCTGCGGGATCTATTCGGCCAATGAGTACCTGACCCGCTCCAACCTCATGAAGGCCTACCTCTTCCCGGAATACGATACTCCCCTCGCGAGGGGTAAAAACGTGGCGGTGATCGGGGGTGGTAATGTGGCTATGGACTCGGCGCGCACCGCCCTGAGGATGGGGGCGGAGAACGTCTATATCGTCTACCGCCGCTCCAAGACGGAGCTGCCAGCCAGGGCCGAGGAGATCCACCACGCCGAGGAGGAGGGGGTCCAGTTTAAGTTCCTGACCGCTCCCGTGCGCTACATCGGCAATGAAGACGGCTGGGTAAAGGGCATGGAGTGCATCCAGATGGAGTTGGGTGAGCCGGATGACTCTGGCCGTAGGAGGCCGGTCCCTATCGAGGGCTCTAATTTCACCATCGATGTGGATCTGGTGGTCGTCGCCATCGGTACCGGGGCCAACCCCATTATCACAGCAACCATACCAAACTTGGAACTGAACAAGTGGGGGTATATCGTGGCCAATCCCGAGACGGGCAAGACCTCACGGGAAGGCGTCTATGCCGGCGGCGATATCGTGACTGGGGCCGCCACGGTGATCCTGGCCATGGGGGCAGGGAGAAAATCGTCCCAGGCCATCCATGAATATATAATGAACAAGAGATAATAAAGGGAAAAGGTGGCTAAGAAGTCATCTCATAGGGTTCTAGGTATCCAGTGCAGACAAATTTCACCATTAGTGCTTCGGATTTAGGATTCAATCCTTTTATCTCTTTGAACCCTCGAATCCAGGAATCCTAGAACCCTGTATTTATTCCCCTTGAATCCTATCCGCACCAACTCCTCATATAATGTGGTCTCCTCCATATCGCCGATCTTGAAGTAAAGAATATACTATTGCGCTCAGTGGGTGACAAATATTGTCATAACGAGGTCATATTTTGTTCAGCGAGGTTAACGATGCTGAAGAGAGAAAAAAGGATGTAAGAAAGCCCTCGAAACTCCTTATAATCATTTGAAGAAGCTATAAGAGTTTTGGTAAATATATGGCATATAACTTGCTTATATGTTATTGCCTTATCATTCTTCATTTTAAATTATTTGCACATAATACTACTTTTTATATTAAGCGCTGAGAGATAACGCTATACATACTCAGAACTCACTTCGAGATATGCAGGGATTTGTATCGGATATCCTGGACGCTTGCCGGGCTGCGTCCCGATGGTTGCTAAACACCCTACCCTCCGGTTGCTGG
>CAYQOD010000036.1:1566-11774 GCA_964419065.1 uncultured Thermodesulfobacteriota bacterium
CGCTTGCCGGGCTGCGTCCCGATGGTTGCTAAACACCCTACCCTCCGGTTGCTGGAGGCGCATCGTGATCTCTACGGCCATGACGCTGGTGGAGCTGATTATTATCGTAGCCATCGCAGCGACACTTGCCGGTATCGGGATACCGGCATATGACTCGTATATCGATAGAGCGAGAAACACCAGGGCTATCGGCGACATACGGATGATGGAACAGAGGATCATGGACTTTCAGGTTGAAAACGGAACGCTGCCCAACACTCTTGCTCAGGCAGGATTGGCACAGCGTCGCGACCCCTGGGGAAATCCATACCAATACTTAAGAATCCAAGGTGTACCGAGGAACTTGGTTGTAGGACGGTGGCGGATGGACCGTTTTATGGTCCCCATAAATTCGGATTATGACCTGTACAGCATGGGCCAAGATGGAAGGAGCAGGGCGCCTCTCACGGCCCGAATGAGTCGAGATGACATCCTCCGCGCCAATAATGGAACCTATGTAGGTCTGGCCTCAGAGTACTGATACGCACACATCATGAAGATTGACACGACATTTCTACGCAGTAAGGTGGCCCGCCGTATCTTCATCCTATTCGTCTGCTGTGCCCTCCTTCCCATCACAGCCCTGGCGCTCCTTTCTTTTGGCCACGTTACGAAGCAGCTCAATGTGAAGGGCCAGAGACAACTCCATCAGACGAGCAAAGACATCGGGATGTACATCTATGAACGCCTGTTGTTTCTCGAGGCCGAGATGAAGATGGTCGCCTCCAGTATAAGCCCGGCTCCACGCACTATCCCCCACACCCTACCCGAGGGATTTGATACAGAGCTGAGACAGCGGTTCAAAGGTCTCGTGCGCATCACCGATTCGGAAAAGTCGCTAACCCTCTTCGGTCGCATTCAGGATATACCAGAACTAACTCCATCGGAAGGAGATCACATTTGGTCAGGCAAGACAGTCATATCCACCATGTATCATCCTTCTCCACATATATTTATGAGTGTGGCGCTCGATCCAAAACACCCGAAAAGGGGAATCTTATTAGGAGAGATAAACCCGGCCTACCTGTGGGGTATAAATGAGGAAAACCCATGGCTTCTCACTGCCGAACTCTGCGTCTTGGACCACGCGAACAATATACTCTTTTCGACACTCCCTGCTCAGGTATCGTTCCCTGAAACGGCAGTGCTTACTATGAACCGTAGCGTCTCGGGCCAATTCGAATGGGTACACGAAGAGGAACGGTACATTGCCGGCTATTGGTCTATCTTTCTCCAGGCCAGGTATTTTACACCGAAGTGGATTGTGGTGCTAAGCGAGGCGAAGGCCGATGTCCTGGCCCCCTTGACAGCCTTTAAAAAGACCTTCCCCCTCGTCATCCTGTTGTCCCTCTGGGTGGTAGTGCTTCTGAGCATCATCCAGATCCGCAGGAGTCTGATCCCCCTCGAAAGGCTTCGGGAAGGAACCAAGCAGATCGCCATGAGGGATTTCGACAGCCGCGTGACGATCACCAGCGGTGACGAGTTTGAGGAACTCGCGGCATCTTTCAATGCCATGGCCGCTCGATTGGGGAAACAGTTTAAGACCCTGACCACCATCGCTGAGATAGATCGTGCCATCCTCTCGACGTTGGACGTTGAGAGGATCATAGACGTGGTACGCACCCGCTTCCATAGCGTTCTGCCGTGCGACTGCCTCAGCGTCACCTTACTCGATCCCAGTGCTGAGAGTACGGCTCGGATCTACATCGGGTGTGGGGAGACTGGTACCGAAAGAGAGACGGAGAGGATCACCCTCGGGCCGGAGGAGATACAAAAACTCTCCGACAATCCAGAATGGTTCGTAACGGGAGCGGAAGAGACTGCATACCTCGCCCCCTTAACCAAGATCGGTATGAGGTCGTTTGTGGTCATGCCCCTCATCCTGAAGCAGAGGCTGGCGGGGATTATCACTCTGGGGTACCGTAAACTACCCGTACACGACCAGGAGGATCTGGCTCAAGCCCGACAATTGGCCGACCAGGTCGCGGTGGCCCTGTCCAATGCCCGCCTGATCGAGGAATTGAACCAACTCCACTGGGGCATACTCACCGCCCTGGCCCGGGCCATCGACGCCAAGTCACCCTGGACAGCCGGTCACTCTGAGCGGGTGACAAACCTGGCCTTGAAGATCGGCAAGGTCTTGAGACTTTCTCCAGAGGAATTGGACGACCTGCATCGCGGTGGACTGTTACACGACATCGGCAAGATCGGTGTGCCTGCCGATATCCTCGACAAGACCGGCAAGTTGACCGAGGCACAGGAAAAACTCATGCGTGAACACACTCGATGGGGGGCGCGTATCCTGGAACCTATCGCTGCGTACGCCACGGTAATACCCATCGTCCTGCAGCACCACGAGTGTTTTGACGGCACCGGTTATCCCGATGGCATCGCCGGGGAAACTATCAGCCTTGGCGCCCGTATCTTCGCGGTGGTCGATTATTTCGATGCCCTCACCTCACACCGGCCATACCGGCACGCCATGGACCGCGCGGATGCCATTGCGGCCATCAAACAAGGGGAGGGTAGCAAGTTTGACCCCACGGTGGTACAGGCCTTTGTGGAGGTCATGACAGGGGAAGAGAGAGAAGGAGGGATATAAATGCAAGGGAGAAGGTTCTTAGGGGTATTGATCATACTTATGGTATTCTTCGTCTGGCAATGCGGTAAGATCAAAGAAGCCCCTGACGATTTGATAGGTATCTGGAAAACCACGGCACCGAAGTACGCTGATCGTTCTTTCGAGATCAAGAAGGACGCCATTACTTTTGAAATCGGAGGGGGAAACTTTGAGGACTATGCCATTAAATATATAAAAACGGAAAAGGCCCGCGACGAAAGAAGTACCTTGTATACCATCCACTACAAAGATGAAGCAGGTGAGGAATACACCTTTGCCTTTTACTTCTATCCAGAAGAAGGGGGCGTGATCAGGTTCAAGAATCAAAAACAGATCGTGTGGACAAAGGGAAGAGATATCTAACAGCAGGCCTCACGCATCTGTTTTGCGGTTCTGATAGCAATCAACCTCCTTTTTCATCTGCAAAGATGCGCGCGCCAACTCCCCACCGATCAGACTCTCAAGGGCCCGCTCAAACCGCGAGATCATCTCCCCCCTCCACCCCTCATCAATGGAGATCACCTGTGAGGCCACCCGCTCGCAGTAGCCGCACCGCTCACAGTCGATGCGCAGGCAATCGACCGTCTTGAAGTACTCGATGAACCCGTTGAGCTCGATGTTGTCAATAATTAGTCTCCCAGGGAAAGGTTCTCGCAAGACCGCCATGATATCCTCCATGATATCTGTCTCAATGAGGTCAGGGCGTTGGATGAGATCGAGGTTCGGCGACGTATAGACACCATCCTGGGGAAGGGTCAGAAGCTCGGCCAGGTTGCCTGGGTAACTTCGCTGTTCATATGCATCCACAATGTTGATAAGGCTTTCAGTCCCCCTGAACCGCTCCACCAACTTCAGGCAATCGATCCCGATCTCCTCATAGTGCCCCACATCCTCTGGGCGGATCCAGCGGGCCTTGATCAGTTCGACAGGTCGTACAAGCTTCATTCGCTGACAGGCGAGCTTGCAGTAATCAGGGGCGAACCCGCCGCAGGGGTGACCTTGTTGCGAGCCGTGGGAGACCATGGTGCGGTGGTGCAGATCGAGAGGGCAGTGGTAGAGACAGCAGTGATTGGCTATCAGCTCCAGTTCGCACCCGACCGCATCTCGTATGAGCTGTAGGGTCCGAAAGTCGCGGGCGATGTTTTCAGGGAGCACGATCTTATCGGCCCCCATCTCCTCCCAATAACGGGCCATCTGTACATTCTGGACCCGCGCAAAGGAAGAGACGCAGACCTTGAGGCGGGGGAAAAACCGCTTGATCATCGGGAGGAGAAAGGGGAGCGTCACGGTCACCATGTCGGCCCCTGTGGAGGCGATCCACTCCAAGTGATCCACGATCTTCCGATATCCCTGTCGGGTAAACTCCATATTATTGAGGCACGCCGCATTGATGAGGTAGTTAAACCCGAGGCCCTTCCTTCGGGCCTCTGAGATGAATGGGGCCGCCTCTTCCCGAGTGATCCGGGGGATGAAGAGGGCCATCCTGCCCCCTCCTAAGGGGTCCTCCCCTATTTGGCCGTACAACCCCGTCACCGAGGTGCCGTCTATCCGTTCTAAAAGACCATAATCCCAGTTGGTCGCTATGGAATATCGCATGGCACCCTCTACTCCGCAAAGACCTCGCCGTTGAGCATCGCCGCAATGAAGGCCTCAAAACCCTTGCGGCGCCGCTCGGCCTCCTGCTGGTCGAAGCTCCCCACCTTCTCGAAGGTCCGCTGGCAGAACCCGCACCGATCACAGTCGCGGTTGCGACAGGAGCCGTTTTCCCGGAAGAACTCGATGAACCCATCGAGCTTCTTGTTGTCGATGTGGATGAAATCCCGCAGGGCGAAGTCCATCAGCCCCCCTACCTGGACGATCATGGGCACGTTGATGTACTCGGGTTTATTGAAGTACTCCAGGTTCGGCTTGATGTAGACGTCGGGGTTGGTGAGGGTGAGGATATCGATGAGGTTCCCTTCGAAGCTCCGGTTTTGGTAGGCCTGTACCGTCCTCATCAGTACCCCTGTCTTTTTGAACCGCTCCACCACCTTGAACTTGGTATAGCCGATCTCCTCATAGACCCCGAGGTCTTCGGGGCGGATCCAGCGGGCCTTGATGATCTCAACCGGATTCGTGAACTTCTTGAGGGTGCAGTTGTAGTACGGGTACTGCAAATAACAGTAGTTGTCCATGCTGTGGGTCTGGGAGGCGTGGCCGTCATGGGCCACGTGCTCGGGTTGGTGGGGACAGTCGTGCAGGCAGCAGGGGTTGGCGATGAGCTCCAGCTCGCAGTCCACCGCTTCCCGGATGGCGGCAAGGGTCTCGAAGTCCCTGTTGATGTTCTCATCAATGACGATCTCTTCCACCCCCAGCTCCTCGTACTGCTTGGCCCGGTAGACGGAGTTGATCCGGCAGACGCTGGAGGCCTTAATCTTCATCCCGGGCAGGATCTCCTGGACCAGTCTGATCATATAGGGGAACCCCACCGTGACGATATCAACGCCAGCGGAGCCGATCCACTCCAGGAGTTCTATGATCTCCTGGTATCCCTGGCGCGAATAGTGGATATTGTTGAGGCACATGGTATTGATCAGGTAGTTGACCCGTATCCCCTTCTGGTGGGCGAGGCGAATATGGTCCTGCGCCTCTTCTCTGGTTATCTGGGGGAGGAGGAAGGCGGGCCTGACCCCGCCGATCACATCGGCGGGCAATTTGCCGTAGATCTCCTCGGTGGACGTCTCTCCGAGACCATCCAGCAGGCTGTTGTCCCAGTTGGTGGAAACCCTCAGATTCATAGCGCACCTCCGTTCTGCTTCGGTTCCATCCCCCCCACCTCATCTTTCTTCTCCACGTCGCACCAGCGCAGCAACAGGGCCAGGGGGGATATGCCGTCGTGACGCCACATCATGGAGGGGATCGGCATCTTCCCTGGGGCGGTAATCCGGGCTACCCCATACTCTCCCAGCTTGGCGATCAGCTCCTTTTCCCGCCCGTCCCCTACGGCCACCGCGGCGTTCTGCAGGAAGGGACCTAAAGGTTTTATGATGGGGAGGATCTGAAAGATATCATCCACACCCCAGATCCTGATGACCCTGTTCAACGGGGAGGGGCGGAAGATCCCCGGATCCCTCTCGTAGATCACCGTCCAGTCGGTGCCCCGGGACGAGCTCAACAGCAGGACATCCTCACCCTTGAGCTCCTTGAACTCATACCTGCCCCTGAGCTGATTGATGATCGCTGCATCCCGCGCGGTGATCTCACCCCGGGGCATCACACTATTGAGTCCCTCCATGGCCCTGGCTAAGGCCCTGGCGAACTCCTGGGGTGAAACCTCTCCCCCCTCCTCCACATAGTAGACATGGGGGGCGAGACAGGCGTGCTGATCGAACATGGAGTGGTCGTAGGCCACCGCAGCGGCAAGACCCTCAAGGTCCTCCCTGTTCATCACATCTCTTCCAATAACCCCGAAACCCACCTTATGGCCATGTACCAAGACCCTGATCCGTCGTGGAATTCGCTCTATCAGGGAGTTGCACGCCTCCACGCCACCAAAAACGATGACCGCATCGGCCTGGTCAAAGGCCGCATCCTCCACCCCCTCGTCCCCTCCCTGCCAGTAGAGCACCGCCATCGCGTCGGCCATCCCTGGGTCGATATCTTCGATGGTCTTCAGGTAGAGGGGGGCGAAGGTGGGCTCGCCTGCGGCAACCTTTCCAAGGCAGGCGGCCTTCACCAAGGCAGACCTCATGAACAGGAGGTGTGGCAGGGCCGGGATGTTCTCCGAAAAGAAGGAGACGATGAGCTCAGGCCCGAAGGCCCTGCGGTAGCCGTCCAGTTCACGGGAATATTGAAAATCATCCAGGTAGAGTGGGTTTTCGATGTCAGCACACAGGGCCCGCCACATATCTTCCTTGAGGGAACTCTCCATCTCCACATCGATGCTCGCAGCCACTACCTCTGGTGAGAAACCGGTAACCATCGGGATGGTCTTGAGGGCCAGCTTTCGGGAGGGGTACTCCCTGTCGAGCCAGCGGCGGGATGCCTCATCGAGGACCTCGATGATCCGCCCGATGGGGAGCGTGGCGAGGTATTTTTTCCTGTTCTTTTTGAGCTGATCGGCTACCTCCTCCACGATGCCCCGGGTCACCACTGGGACTTGTACGTGCAGGGCAGCATCGTCACGGCGATAGACCTCGGTCCTGAAGGACTGTATCATCTCCCGGAGCCGGGACGGGAGATAGTATCCGTCGGCCTCGATGATCTGCATTACCCCTCCTCCAAGATCCTGGTCATCTCATCAATGGTCAACGAGCACCCCCGTGCTTCGCCCTCCTGAGCCCTTCCATAGACCTCAAACCCTCCCGCGACAATCTTCCCTATATCATCGGTCTGGATGGCGCAGATGTGCCCCCGGTTGACGAGATCGAAGTGACGCAACAGCCCCGTCTCCCCATCGGGGAGGGGCTCCAGGGTATCGGGGTCCACCACGGCGGTCCTGGTCCACGGTGGGTTGACCTTGCACCGCGGGGCATCGATCCCCCGCTGGAGGTTCGAGAGGGTGTTGTCGTAGAACTGGGAAGCGGTCTCCGTCATCCCCAGGAGGTTGACGCAGTAGGCCGGAGGTATCCCCAGAAACTCCTCGCAAGAGATCAGAAACTCCTCGCGCCCCACCTCTCTGCTCCTCCCCTTAAACCCGCCGGCGTCCAGACAGCGGGAGCCGGAAGGGAGCCGAAACCTCAGGCCCTGAGCACGGCAGTAGTCGAAGAAGTTGACGAAGCCGAAGGAGCCACCGAAGAGGGCGACCGGGATTTTCTCGGCCTCGGACCTGCGCAGCTCGTCCACGAGATCCTGGACTGCGAACCCAGCCTCTCCTACAAGAAAGCGGCTCCTGGGCAGGCCAAAGTGACCCTTTAACCGGCTCATGCCGTAGGCCATGATCATGTGGGGGGCGTGATCGGGTGACGGGGCGATGATGAGGATGGTGACCTTGATCCCGTCGGGGAAGAGGAGGGCCGAGGCGGCCTCATCGATCGTGGCGTCCATGAGCCTGAGGCCCCCCTCATCGAAGTGCACCCTCCCCCGCTCCTCGGCCCTGGTGGTGCCGCTGGTCATGAAAGTGCTCACCGTGTGCTCGGGCAGCAGGGAGAGATCCGCCGTCTTAAAGACATCGGTGGGAAGTGGGGGAATCTGGTCCCAGGAGGATACCTCTTCGGGTGCTACGCCCCGCCGCTCGCAGTAGCGCCGGTACAACGGGATATGGCGGTACTGGAGCCCAAAGGCCCGGAGCGCCAGGGCGTTGAAGGTCTCGGCGTCCTGATGGTCCAGGCCCTTGCGGATAAAGGCGATGATCGCCTCGTCCAGTTTCCTCACCTCGTTCGGTAACTCCCTCATGAATCCACCTCGATATGGAGGGTGATGGCCTTCTGCCTTACCAACTGCCCCAAAACCGCCCTCAGATCATCCAACGGGACCTCTCGCTCCGCAGCGATCTCCCCGATGGATGAACGGCCATGGAGATGATCTGACAACCACTCCCAACCATCCTGTAAGAGGCCCCGTATATCCTCCTCCCCGACCAGGGCCTTGGGCATCAGCCCTTCACCGAACATGGGGAGCTCCTGGAAGTCCTGATAGAGGACAAAATCCGTTGGTCGATAGGCAAATAAAGGAGGATACGTCCCAAACTTCTTGTAGTAGACGAACCGGTAGGCACTCAACCCTGCGGCGATCCCCTGCGAGACCGCCCGAGAAAAGGAGTTGTACCCCCCGGCCGTCACATCTCCGGCCGCCAAAATCCCCGGGACGGGGGTCTGCATATCCTGATCCACCTGAATGAAGGAGGAACCGAGAACCTCATCCCCCAGTTCAATGCGGCCGGTGGGACACAGCTCGTATGAGTTGAAGTCCAGGAGCACTCCGCCACAGGGGATATACCGTCTTCCCTCTCTGGTCCGGAGGTTTATTCCCTGAATATATCCATCCCCCCAATACCCCTCGACCCATCCCCTGACGACATCCCCCTCCGTCTCCCCCTCTTCCTCCATAATGAACAAGATGGGGGATCGGGCAGCATTCAGTTCCCTGATCATGGGAATGAGGTTCGCGAGCTTGGGACTGCCCACCACGGCCAACCTCGGCTCCCACCGCTTGGCCAGGAGTGTCGTGAGGTGGGAGACGATGAACTCGTATCCCATGCTCGTTATCTCCAGGCCCCGTCCCAGGTACTCCCGCTCATTGACCAGCGCCTTGATCCCGGTGGCGATGATGGCAGCCAGGCAGCGGTATACGTTCCCATCGGAGGTGATGACTTCTTTGATCTCCCCCCGATTGATGATACGCATCACCCGCTCCTGGAGCACCGGTATACTGAGCCCTCTGAGGTCTTTCACGATGTGATCTACGATATCCTCCCCCCCTATCTTCCACGAAGGGCCTGTCAGGAGGCACCCGTGCCAGCCGGCCAACCCGCCCAGAGAGGCATTCTCGATCAGCAGCGTGCTGCACGGAACCGCCTTATATCGCTTGATCCAGCGGGCCCTGATGGCCGCGCTGATCCCGGCAGGCCCACCCCCCACAACGATCACATCCCAGTCGTACCCCATCCTCTTTCCTCTCTGAGATACGGGATCAGCCCGCCGCACGCCAGGATCCGCTCGATATGGCGATCAAAGGGGGAGACGGGATATCGTCTCCCGTCACCGAGTTTAATGAAGCCTTCATCGAGAAAGATCTGAATCCTGTCTCCATCGCTAACGTCATGCGGAACCAGCGTACACTCCACAGGCGGGATGCCGAGGTTGACCAGGCTGCGATAGAAGATCCTGGCGAAGGATTTGGCCACCACCGCCTGAACACGGCAGAGCAGGAGCGATTTCACCGAGGTCTCCCGGCTGGAGCCACACCCGAAGTTCTCCCCGGCCAGGATCACCAGCCCGCCGTCCAATGCTCCTGCACCGAGACGCGCACCCAACCGCCCCATCCCCTCCCTGAGACCATCGGCCATCCTCTCCCTATCCAGGCTGAAGAAGGCGGGGGGATGGAGGAGATCGGTATTGACATGGTCGCCCAACCTCCAGACCGTACCGGAAATGGTCGCAGGAAGGGTCATCACATCATCTCCCTCGGATCAGTGACCTCTCCCCGCAGGGCAGTAGCCGCTGCGGTCAGGGGGGAGGCCAGATAGACCTGAGAGGAGGGATCTCCCATCCTGCCGCGGAAATTCCTGTTGGAGGTACTGAGGCATCGTTCCTCAGCCGCCAAGACCCCCTTGTCTATCCCGCCGCACGGCCCGCAGCTGGGGTTGATGATTATCCCCCCGGCCTCGACGATGGCCTGGATATATCCCCTCTCTATCGCCTCTTGGTAGATCTTCTGGGAGGCAGGGGTTACCAGGAGTCGCACCCCTGAGGCCACCTTTTTTCCAAAAAGGATACCGGCCGCCCCCTCCAAGTCCCGGAGCCTCCCCCCGGTGCAGGAACCGATAAAGACCTGGTGGATCTTTTCTCCCCTCACGTCGGCTACGTCGGCCACCTGGGCAGGGCTGTGGGGCACGGCCACCTTAGGACAA
>CAYQOD010000037.1:0-11386 GCA_964419065.1 uncultured Thermodesulfobacteriota bacterium
GCATGAGATAAGTGAGGCCTCTATCCTTATCCAGAAAGAGACCCATGAAGAGGCGAACATCATCTTTGGGGCGGTCATAGATGAACGAATGGGAGATGAGATCAGGGTGACGGTGATCGCCACCGGCCTCGGCAAAGAGGAGAAAAAGCGGGAGAGGATGCGCAGCCTCAAGTTGATGCCCGTTGAACCGATGGAGGACATGGAGATCCCGACCTTTCTTAGAAGGGGAAAGGTCATTGATGAGTTCTCGGGCTTCCGCTTCCACAAGGCCGAGGATACCCTTCCAGAGACCGAGGAGCGGTACGACGTCCCTACCTTTGTGCGGAGGCAGGCGGATTAGGAATGTCGCATAGGGGCTGAACACCCGAGGAACCTACTCCGCTCTGTCCACGGCACCTCCCCCGTGGGATCATACTCCCCCCGCCCTGAAGTTATCCTTGTCTTCACCGGGATTTTCAGGCGAAGGCCCCCCGCAGCACGGCCGCAAGGGGACACGGTGGCCGAAACTGTCTTGAAAGTCTCCCCTCACCATGATAGTTTCACGGTAGAGGGGTTATTATCCCGTGACAAAGCGTACCACCCTATCCCATAGAAGACATATCCTCGAGAAGGAAAAGGGTACCATCTCGAAGGTATGGGGGGGGAAGATTCCTATCTGCCTCATCTTCCCCAACACCTATCACGTCGGCATGTCCAATCTGGGATTCCAGCTCCTCTACCGACACCTCAATTCATTGCCCGACGTGGTATGTGAGCGGGCCTTTCTTCCGGACAGGGGGGAATGGGAAGAATATCTGAGGAGTGATACGCCCCTCCTCTCTCTAGAATCCTCCAGGCCCCTTACCCAATTTCAGATCGTCGCCTTCTCTCTACCCTTTGAGAACGATTTCATCAATCTACTCTCCATCCTCCACCTGGCCAAGATCCCGCTGAGGACCTCTGACAGGGATGCGAGGGTTCCCCTCATCATGGCCGGAGGGGCAGCAGTCTCCCTCAATCCCGAGCCGCTCGCCCCCTTCATCGATCTCTTCTTCATCGGTGAGGGAGAGGAGGCCTTGGTCGATTTTGTGAGGACCTTTCAGGGGGCTGACAGAGGTGATAAAGAAGGTTTCTTAGAAGAGGCGGCACGGGTAGAAGGGGTATATGTCCCATCCCTCTACCGAGCGACATACGATCACCATGGCTTCATTACGGAATTTTCTCCGATCAAAGGTACTGTTTCACATCGGATCAGGAGAAGATGGGTCGGGGAACCCAGCCGTACCCCATCCCACTCCGCCATCCTAACCCCCCTGACGGAGTTCAAGGAGATGTTCCTCATAGAAGTGAACAGGGGCTGCCCCCGAGGGTGTCGCTTCTGCGCCGCCAGGGGTCTCTATTCCCCCTTCCGCAACAGGGACATAGACGTCCTCATAAGGGAAGCGGCCCTGGGGTTAGACAGTGAAAAGAAGATAGGTTTGGTGGGATCTGCCTTGGTGGACCATCCCCGGTTTACAGAACTGTGCGAATACATTGTCGCCAATGGGGGGAGGATATCCATCGCCTCCATCAGGGCTGATGCCATAACGGAAAAAGTCGCCCATCTCCTCGCACGCAGTGGTCACCGTACTATAGCCATAGCACCAGAGGCGGGCTCCGAGCGGTTGCGGGGGGTGGTGGAGAAGGGGCTCACGGAGGAGGAGATCATCAACGCCGTGGAGATCCTCGCCGCCAACGGCATCACCAACCTGAAGCTCTACTTCATTATCGGGTTACCCACCGAGACCTGGGAGGATATAGAGGAGATCGTCGCCCTGACCAAGAGGATACGGCATCAGATGGCACGGGGGGGAAGGGTAAGGGGGGAGATCACCCTCAGCATTAATCCCTTTATCCCCAAGGCGTGGACCCCCTTCCAGTGGCATCCCTTTGAAGAAATAAAAACTCTTAAGAAGAAGATCCAGGCCATCAAAAAGGGTGTGGGAAAGATCCCCCGGACCCGCGTGATCCATGACCTCCCCAAGTGGGGATATGTGCAGACCCTCCTCTCCATGGGGGATCGGAGGGTGGGGGAGATCCTCCTGCTTGCCCACCAGGCCAACGGGGACTGGCGCTCTGCCTTTAAACATTCCTATGTTAACCCTGATTTTTGGGTCTATAGAGAGAAGGGGAGAGAGGAGATCCTCCCCTGGGACTTTATTGATCATGGTGTAGATAGAGATACTCTTTGGAAGGGATATAGAGGGGTGATGGGAAAACGCTAGCAGCTCTCTTGGATCTCGGATTTCTTCTCCGTCTTTACGTCCTCTTTCTTTTCCGTGGATCCTTTCCCCTTATCTCTGTTGTCCTTGTAATCCGTTGCGTACCAACCGGTCCCCTTTAAGTGAAAATTCGTATGGGAGATAAGCCGGCACAACACTCCCGAGCAGTGCTTGCACACCTGCAATGGTTCATCCGTTATCTTTTGAAACACCTCGAATTCCCGGCCGCAATCGCTGCACTTATACTCGTAGATAGGCACTGCCATACCCTCCTTCTACATGTGAACCAGAAAGAATATAATTCCTCATCCACTTTTTGTCAAGAATATCGGGTGTGCGGTATACTGTTGACGGTATAAACTTGCTATGTTATTGTCCTATTTGGGGAAGGGGAAAATGGGATTTTTGTCTTGAGGCGAAGGCTTCAGTTCGATGTTTTGAAATGGAAAAGGGTTCCAGGGGTCGAGGGTTCTGGAGTTCGCGAATGATAGTGCAGAAACATTTTTTTGAACCCTTGGCTCCTTTCCCGCGAAACGCGGGATTGAACCCTCAAGCCATCCCGTTCACGAGAGGGTTATTGACTTTGGACCGACACCACGGGGATAGCGGAGGATGAACACCATACGAGTCGCCTTGGCCCAGATCAACACCACGGTGGGAGATCTGGAGGGAAATGCCCAGAAGATCGTAGAGGGGATCACCACGGCCCGTGAGCTGCGGGCGGATCTCCTCGCCTTTCCAGAGCTGGCCGTTACCGGCTACCCACCGGAAGACCTCCTTCTCATGCCCCGCTTTATCCAGCACAACCTCGAGGTCCTGCGCAAGATCGTTGAAACCACCAGGGGGATCACGGTACTGGTGGGTTTTGTCGATAAAAAGGACGACATCTACAATGCTGCGGCCCTGGTCCACGATGGAGAACTGGTGGGGGTCTATCATAAATTCTTCTTGCCCAACTACGGTGTCTTTGACGAAGACCGCTATTTTCAAATCGGCAGAAGGGCCCTGGTCTTTGAACTCAAAGAGGTGAAGATAGGGGTGACGATATGCGAAGACATATGGCATGCCGACAACCCCTTGAAGGCCACCACGCTGATCGGCGACGCTGCGCTCGTGGTAAACATCTCCGCCTCCCCCTTCGATGTCGGCAAGAGGCGTTTCCGCCAACAGATGATCTCTACCCGGGCCAGTGACCATACTGCCATTATCGCATACGTCAATATGGTAGGGGGGCAAGATGAACTGGTATTCGACGGCAATAGCATGATCGTCGATCAGCAGGGCAAGGTGATCGCCCATGCCCACGCTTTGGAGGAGGATTTTCTGGTAGCCGATGTAAATCTGGATGCGGTCTTTATGACCAGGCTCCATGACCCCCGGAGGAGAAAAGAAAGGCACATCTTCCCTTCAGACCACATCCCCGTGAAGACCACAAGCCTGACCGCAGGGAAAAAAGAGACGGATTCCCTCCCAGTACTCCCACCACACAAACCGATTCAGTACGATGATGAGACAGGGGAGATCTATCGAGCGTTAGTGTTGGGGACCCAAGATTATGTCCACAAGAATGGTTTTCAGAGGGTGCTCGTCGGGCTCAGCGGGGGGATAGACTCTGCATTGGTCGCCGTTATAGCCGTCGATGCCGTGGGGAAGGAAAACGTCACCGGTGTTGCCATGTCATCTCTCTATACCCCCAAGGAGAGCATGGACGACGCCCAAAAGCTGGCCGATAATCTCGGGATACCGCTGTTGAAGATTCCCATCTCCCCCATCTTTAACACCTACCTGGAGACCCTCAGGCCCCACTTCCAAGGTAGACAGGAGGATATCACGGAGGAAAACATACAGGCCAGAATCAGGGGAAATATCCTCATGGCCCTCTCCAACAAATTCGGCTCATTGGTCCTGACCACCGGCAACAAGAGCGAACTCAGCGTGGGCTACTGTACCCTCTACGGTGATATGGCAGGGGGGTTTGCGGTAACCAAGGATTGCCCCAAGACCCTGGTTTATCAGTTGGCGGACTATAGGAACAAAAAGGAGGGGAAAGAGGTTATCCCCTCCAGCATACTCAAAAAGGAACCGTCAGCTGAACTGCGCCCCAACCAGAAGGACACCGACACCTTGCCACCATATAATCAGCTCGATCCTATTCTGAAGGCCTATGTGGAGGAGGACAAAGGGGTGGATGATATTGTTCCCCTCGGCTTCGCCAAGGAGATCGTGAGGGATGTTATCGAGCGGGTGGATCGCAGCGAATACAAGAGACGGCAGGCCCCTCCTGGGATCAAGATCACCCACCGTGCCCTCGGAAAAGATCGACGTCTCCCCATAACCAACCGCTACCGGAACATCTAGGCACAAGGCAGTGACGGGTCCCGTCACCATTTCCCCTGTGGCTGACACCTGCAGGATTAGGTTTATTTGGAAAAGTTTTTCGGGAAGTACTCCAAAACAGGATAGAGGGATAATATTGATCCGATCAGTTTCATTTGCCTCCATTGTAATCCAGAAAGGGACATGGGAAGGAGGAAGGTATGAATAGAGGTGAAATATTGAAAAAACCGGTGGCAGTTCTTGGTGGAGGTGCATGTGGACAGACTTTTGCTGCGGAATTTACGCTCGCTGGATATAATAAGGTGCGCCTTTATGAATTACCCGAGTTTGCGTCGGAAAGTTTGGGAGATGTTCTGAAGACACATGAGATAGAGCTTGGAGGTAAACAGCTTAATTTCAAGTGGTTCAAGAGAGCAGGTGTGGCCAAGGTCGATGTTGTATCCACAGAAATAGGAGAAGTACTGAAGGGAGTTGGGTTAGTGATCTTAGCTCTCCCGGCCAAAGGCCACAAGGCATTTTTTGAAAAAATGATTCCATACCTCGAGGATGGTCAGGTAATCAGCATATTCCCGGACAACTTCGGTTCCTTGATGCTCAGGCATATGCTCCGTGAAAAAGGAGTTAATATAAATGTGTTGATTGGAGGATGGAGTTCCATGCCGTACGGAGTTCGGGTGTTGGAACCCGGCAAGCTCGATTGTATACTCAGGATTCGAAGCCTTCTCTGCGACGCCCTTCCAAGCAAGGACGGAGATAAATTCTTTGAAATCTTAAAAGGAACTCCTGCCTTCGATGGTACGGTAGAATTTCATCGAGGAGACACAATCCTTGGAGTTGACCTTTCCAATCCAAATCCAGTTGTTCATATTCCCGGCTCAATCCTCAATGTAGGCGCTATGGAGGTCTCAGAAATGGAAGGCATTCTAGGTATCCCGAGCGGCAAATATTCCATGTACAAATATGGAATGAGTCCTGCTGTTTCCAGAGTCCAGCTTGCTTTTTATCAAGAAGAGAGAAGGATTGCGGATGCCATGGGAATAAGGATCATTGAACATCGGGAGGACCAATTTTTCTGGAAAGGTAGCGTTATGGGGATAGAGTATTGGGTCCCATTTGCCGATGTGGTTCTTCCACCCGTCGTCGGCCCCGATTCTGTCGAGCATCGCTATTTCACCGAGGATATACCCGTGGGTGCGGTCGTGCGGTACCATCTGGCCAAAAAATTTGGTGTAGAGGTCCCCATCATAGAGTCCCTGATACAGTTGGGGTCGGTTGTCTGTCAGCAGGATTTTTTCAAAGAAGGAATCTCTCTGAAACAATTGGGCATTGAGGACCTCAATAAAGAGCAGATCATGAGATATGTGAAAGAGGGGATAAGACCATAACATTACAGAAGGAAGGAGGTGGTGGAGAAGAGGAATGGAGGGGAAGACCCCCCCCGTGTTAATGGAGCGGTATATAATATAGTGATACCATTAAAATACGGGGCTTTAGGGGGTGCGGGGTAAAATGCAAAAAGTTTTTAACATCACAAAAAAGCAGGAGGAAGACCACGAGAAAGATTTTAATAGTAACAATTTTATTATTGATGACTTCGTAAAAAGTCATCAGATCGGACGGCACAAAAAAAAGCTCCAGATGCAAGGCGCGCGAATCCTGAGGAATGAGACGTACATAGAAGTACGCCGCAATGACGAAGGGTGAAGCTGTTGGTGGTAACTTTTAAATTGCCACTAACAGAAGCGCAACGCAGCCGTTCGGCTTTGCTCAGGGCCGTGAGCATGTCGAATGGCAGGTGGACTTTTTGCGAGGCCGTTAACCATTAACCCGCAAAAAAGGAGGTATCACATGAATGTCAAGAGAAAGGGAACAAACGTGTTGGGAGTTTTGATTGGTCTGGTCATGTTCTTGGTCGCGCTCTCAGCGCACTTTGCTCCCGAGGCAATGGCGGCTGAAAAGAAGTGGCGGGCCGGCGGAGTGATGCCGGCCGGCACCCTTGACGATGACACTCTGGTCAAATGGTGCGACCTGGTCAAGGAGAAGACCGGCGGCAAATTGGTCATCGATGAGTTTCCAGCGGAGCAGCTCGGTCCCTACCGCGACCAGTTCGACAATGTCGTCCGGGGCACCCAGGAATCGGGGCTGTTGCCCTTGAGCCCGGAGTTCGACAAACGCCTCCAGGCCGGCTACACCATTTACCTGGCCGACACCTGGGAGACGGGCCGCAAGGTCTACGGTCCTAACGGATGGATGTTCAAGCTCTTAGAGCCGATCTTTTTAGAGCTGGGCATCAAGCCTCTGGGCTTCTACTTCATGGGTCTGGACGGATTCGCCTGCACCAAGGGCCCGGTGGTCTTGCCCGAGGACGTCAAGAAGCTGGGCATCAAGGTCAGGACCTGGAACCCGGCCGACCGGCTCTTTTTCCAGGAAATGGGCGCTCAGACCGTGGACATCTCCTTCTCCGAGCTCTTCACCTCGCTTCAAACCGGTGTGGCCCATGCACAGGACAATGCTCCTCTAGTCACCTATGAGCATCTGAGGGATGTGACCAAGTTCTACACCGATACCAACCATCTCTTTGAGCCCCTGGTCCTGATGGTCAACAAAAAGCTCTGGGACAAGCAGCCGCCTGCGATAAAGAAGGCCCTGCAGGAAGCGGCCGACGAGGCTGTGGCCTGGGGCAACTCCAAAGCCGAAGAGACGGCTGAGATGTACTTCAAGAAGATGGCCGACTACGGCATCAAGGTCACCCGCTTGACTCCAGAGCAGCGGGCAGAGTGGAAGAAATACGGTATCAAGAGCTGGGAAAAGTTCGAAGAGGTCATCGGGAAGGAGACCATGGACATCATCCGCAAGAACGTCCCCAAGTAACAAATGAGACTGAGGCAGGGCAGCCTTAAGGCCGCCCTGCCTCAGACAGGCGGTGACCATGACGGATAAAAAGGGCAATCGAGCGATGAAATGGCTGCACCTGGCTGAGGACATCGGCCGGATTGTGACCATCGTCACTATGACCGCGATCGTTCTTTCTCAGGTCGTCGGCCGAATCGTCTTCAAGTGGTCCTCGCCGGCCATGGAGGAGGCAGCCAGATTCATCATGATCTGGTCGATATTCATCGGCGCGGTGGTGACCACCCGGGAAGACGGCCACATCAGGATGGGCGGCTTCGCCCGTTCAGAGCGGGGCAAGCTGCTCTTTGAGCTTTTTTCCAAATTTATCGTCTTTGCCTTTTTGTGCATCTTCGTCAAATGGTCCTATGATTTCGCCGTCCATTCCTGGACAAAGGGCATGAATTCCATCGTCTTGTTGGTGCCGATGATCGTCGTCCACATTTGCTTCGTCGTCACCGGGATGCTGATGGTCTTCCATTCCTTGATCCTTTTATTTAAGCACATTGGCCTGGTCCGGGCCCACTTCAAGGGGGAGAGACGATGACAACCCTGCTCTTGTGCATCGGGCTGACCGTCATCATGCTCCTGGCCGGCTTTCCCCTGTTCGTCTGCTTCGGCATTGGGGGCCTGGCCATGCTGGTTGCCCTGGGCATGGACACCAGCTTCGCTGTGCCGGTCATCTTCACCAACTTAAATTCCTTTGTCCTGATGGCCATCCCCTTTTTCATCTTTGCCGGCGGGCTGATGACCGCCTCTGGCCTTTCAGCCCGGATCGTCGAATTCGCCAATGCCGTCGTCGGCCGGGTCAAAGGCGGCTTAGGCGTGGTGGCCATCGTCTCCTCAGCCCTTTTTGGCGCCATATCAGGCTCTTCGGCCTCGGCCGTGGCGACGATCGGTATGACCATCCTCCCCCAAATGGAGAGGTACGGCTACAGCCGGCAGTACGCCACTGCCTTGGTCGCCTGCTCAGGCCTTTTAGGCCAGCTCATTCCGCCCTCGATCCCGATGATCCTCTTCGGCATGGTCACCAGGACTTCTGTCGCTGGCTGCTTTCTGGCCGCGGCCGGGCCAGGCATCCTGATCGTCCTGGCCTATTCGGTCATCAACTATGTTTACTGCCGCCGCCGGCCAGAGATAAAGGTCATTGAGCCGATGTCCCATTTGGATCATGTTCGAATCATTGGCCGAGCGACGAAACGGTCAGCCTTGGCCATGGTCATGCCGGTGATCGTCTTGGGCGGCATCTACGGCGGCTTCTTCACCCCGACCGAGGCCGGCTGCGTCGCGGTGGCCTACGCCCTTTGCGTCGGCGTGGCCACCGGAAAACTGACCCGCAAGGCCTTCAGGCTGGCGACCGAGGAGACAGCCAGCATCGAGGGGGCGATTGTCTTCATCATCGCCTTCATCCTGATCATGAGCCGCATCTTCGCTTACGAGCGCCTGCCTGAGGCCATCGCCCAGGGCATGCTCGACATCACCGAGAACAAGATCGTCCTTCTGCTCTTGATCAACCTCTTCATGGTCATCATGGGCATGATCATGGACGATCTTAGCGCCATGCTTCTGGCCGCGCCGCTTCTCTTCCCCTTGTTCATGAAGCTGGGCATCCATCCCTTTCAGATGGCGGCGATCATGGCCGTCAACCAAGGCTCTGGTCAGATGACCCCGCCGGTGGCGACCAATCTCTTCACTGCGGCCAGGGTCTCAGGAGTGCCTGTTTCCGAATTCGTCCGCGACTGCATTCCTTTCCTGGTTTTCGGCAGTCTGCCGGTCTTGTTGTTGACCACTTTTGTGCCTGAAGTCTCTCTCTGGCTGCCCCGAGTGATCATGGGCGAGTTGAGGTGAAGGAGAGCGAGGGCAAGCACTCTTTAATCGTCCTGAGGAGGTCTTGATGTACGATCATTTGAAGGTCTGGATGAATGGCAAGATGATTCCCTGGCCTGAAGCGAAAGTGCCTCTTCTTTCCCACGGCTTCAGCCGCGGTTCAGCCATTTTTGAGGTCCTCGGCACCCATGAAGGCCCCAACGGCACCGTCGCTTTCAGGATGGACCAGCACCTCAATCGGCTAATGAGAAGCGCCGAACTTCTGGGAATGCAAATAGGTTACTCCACCCGGCAGATTGCGGAAGCCGTGGCCGAAACGGTCAGGGCCAATAGCATAGGGTGCGGCCTGGTAAAAATACTGGCCTATTGGGGCGAGGAGGCCGTTATTCAACTTGTTCTGAACTCCAAACTGGATGTGGCTGTCTTCGCTATTCCCTCCAGTGAGGAACTGGGCCTGGATAATGCGAGGCCGGTTTCAGCCTGCATCTCCAAATGGCGGAAGCTCCACCCCGAGACAGTGCCGGTTGAGGCCAAGGCCTGCGCCAACTACCTGAATGGCTACCTGGCGCGAAGGGATGCCAACCTCCGAGGCTTTAATGTGGGCCTTATCGTGGGGACAGACGGTTTTCTCGCCGAAGGGTCCATCGAGTCGGTGTTCCTGGTAAAAGACGGTGTCCTCAAGACACCGCCCCTGGGCAGGATACTGTCCAGCATTACGCGCCTTTCCATCCTGCAGGCCGCGCCCACCATCGGCATCTGCACTTCGGAAGAGCCGGTTCTGCCTGAGGATCTCTTCACAGCCGAGGAGATATTTGTGTGCCATACGGGCATCAAGGTCTTGCCGATAGCGCGCTTTGAGGACCGGACCATTGAAGCCCCGGGACCTGTGACCAAGAAACTCATGGAACTGATGCAGCGCATTCTCAATCTCTCCGACGACCGGTTCAAGGACTGGTTTTCTCCCATGAACTTAAGGGGACATCCTATATTCCCCCTGTCAAGGGAAAAGTGAAAGACAAATAAAAACTAATAATATCAAGGTATTAGATAACGAAGTCGGATTTTAGGCATACTCCATCTCTTAGTTCTGATCGAACTTCTGATGATAGTTCGGCGAATCTCTCACCCCTGGCGAATCATGTACCTCATCGTTATCCGGTATCCCGCTTGAGCGGGATCACCCATCATCCCGTATCCAGGTTCCATGACTCAGTGAGAGGCCTCCCGCCTTGGCGGGATCTCCCACGAGAGAACAAAAAGGGGTTCAGCTTTTGGTTGGCTTATCTTTAGGGATGTTCATGACCTGTGTAACCGTACCTCTATGTATTCTTCTCCGCAAACCAGCGCACAAACCATTCAATTCCCTCTTCTATCGCCACGCGGGGGTCGTAGCCCAGGAGGCGGCGGGCCTTGGATATATCGGCGTAGGTGATGGGGACGTCCCCAGGCTGTTCAGGTAGTGCCTCAACCTGGGCCTTCTTCCCCAGGGCATCTTCGAGGAGGGAGACGAGCTCCCGCAGGGGGACGGTTTGTGATTCACCCAAGTTAAATATGTCGTAACCTCGGAGTTTCCGCATTGCCCCCATCACCCCGTCGATGACATCGTCGATATAGGTATAGTCACGACGCGACGTGCCATCACCGTAGAGGGGGATTTTCTCTTCTCGGTGGATGAGGCGGGTGAACTTATGGATGGCCATCTCAGGGCGCTGGCGGGGACCATAAACGGTGAAAAACCGCAGGCAGGAGATGTTCATGCCGTAGAGGTGGTGGTAGGCATAGCAGAAGAGCTCTCCCACCCTCTTGGTCACGGCATAGGGGGAGATCATCGCCTCCAGGCTGTCTCCTTCAGAGAAGGGGACCTTGCGGTTTTTTCCGTAGACCGAGGAGGAGGAACCGAAGATAAAGTTCACCACGCCGCATTCCCGGCATACCTCCAGGAGGTTCAACGTCCCTCTGGCATTTACCTCTTCATAGAGGAGCGGGTGTTGGAGCGAGGGCCTCACCCCGGCCCTGGCCGCGAGGTGGATCACCAGATCAAAAGATGATTTCCTAAGATCGGAAGAGCACACGTCTGAACTCCAGTCACATCA